>SOJN01000033.1 GCA_004376575.1 candidate division TA06 bacterium
GGGGTTGTTTTATTGCTACCGCAGCCTACGGAACTCCCACCGCTGAACAGATCGACGTGTTACGAGAGTTCCGGGATATCGTGCTACTGGAAAGCGTCGCGGGCTCTCAATTTGTCGCCCTGTACTACCAGCTTAGCCCTCCCGTAGCGGATTTCATAGCAGGAAATGAGCTTTTGAGGACTCTGGTCAGGGAGTTCCTGATTGACCCCATTGTTTGCGTTGTTGAAGCTACGGTGGACATATGGCATAACTAGGGAGGTATGCTGTATCAGATGTGTGAGACACCAGTGCTAGCATAGGGCATAATACCTGATATAGCAAAGCGCCGGCCGTGCAGCTCGACGTGAGGCATTAGCGGCTCTTATATTCTTGCCTCCAATCTGCGCGGTCCTGCATTGTGCAAATCATAGTTCATTCAAAACGTCTTCTGTGGAATTCAAGCAGTGAGTGAGTTAGATAGTATATGTATTGGCTTTAGAAAGCACAGAGAGCGTGTCAAACCGGGGTATTGACTTTTTTTCGCGAAGTTGATAATCTAGTACTAACAGTTCTATTACGTGTTATCTGTATATCTCTATAACATATAAGAGCCACTGTTTGGTATGGATGAGGGGAACCATGAGAATTGTGGACGACTCGGGGCCAAATGTGAACTGGATTAAGAAGAGACCTGCGCCAGCAGCTCTCTTCTTTGGTTTTGGAGATGGTAGGTCAGCGCCCACCATGTTTATTGTATCAGTTAGCTACTTCCGCAGGTAAACGATGGGAAGGCGGATGGTAGTGGTCGACCGACTAGAGCGACTATTCTTGCCCATGGAGTCTCTCCTGCACAGAGGGGGGATGGGTCGGTCCTGGGCGAGCGTCAGCACCCCAGATATTTCTGGGGTGGACTGCAAAAATAAACACGAAAGGAGAAAACGTGAAAAGGACATCTAGTATCCTATTTGCCCTGGTGCTGGTGCTCAGCCTCGTGTTAATCATAGCCGGGCCAATGGCCAGTCCAGTGCAGGCGAAATCAAGCGGACCAAATAGCGGTTCGACTGCTGCCGACGACGATTCAATTGGAACAGTAACCTGGGATGATGTCAACAACGCACTGGATCAAGACGACTCCTATGCCGGCGCAATTCTGACGCAAGGCAACAATACTAGTCATTATCTAGAAGTAACTGGTTTCGGTTTCGATGTCTCAAGCGGCGCAACGATACAAGGCATTGTGGTGGAAGTGGATAGACGTGAAAACACCACACCCTTGAGAGTGTTCGACAACAGCATCAAGTTGGTGAAAGGCGGAGTGATAAGTGGAACCGACAGGAGCACAGGCCTATCTTGGCCAAGCTCTGACACAGATACATATGTAATCTATGGCAATTCAACTGACCTTTGGGGGCTAACCTGGGACCCTGCTGACATCAACGATTCTGGTTTCGGTGTTGCTATATCAGCAGTAAAAGACGATTCCGTGTACAATAGAAACGCATTTGTGGACCACATCCGGATAACTGTCTACTACAGCGTCCCCGAATATTATCTCACCATGGTAGCGAGCCCTCCGTCAGGTGGCGAAGCATTTGATGACACGAATGATCCGCCCTACGAAGAAGGTGAGGAGGTCAACATAAGGGCGGAAGCCGATGCGGGCTACGAGTTTGTGGAGTGGACGTCGGTGCCGACCTCGGGTGGAACGCCGACCTCGGAGCTATTCGATGAGCCAGAGGAGGAGGAGACTGTCTTCACCATGCCGGCTTATAATGTAACTGTCACCGCCAACTTTCAGGTGGAGACGGGGCCTGAGGTGCCTCCGACAGTTACTACAGTAGCCGCCAGCGGAATCACCCGCTACACAGCCACCCTGAACATGAACTTCGATGTGGGGGACTGGAGCCGGGTCTGGCTGCAGTTTGCCCACAGAGAGTACGGGGCCGCTGCTTGGCATTATACCGACTGGACGGTAAGAACAGAGGCAGATGAACCTTCCTACCATGTGAATATTGGTGGGCTAACCGCGAACACCACGTATGAATTCCAGGCCCAGCTTGATTATCCTGTCGGGAAGATCGATGATGCTGCTATTCTTAATTTCACAACAGATGAATTATATTCACCGATCTGCTTCATTGCCACCGCAGCCTACGGGACTCCCAGTGCTGAGCAGATCGATGTGTTGCGGGAGTTCCGGGATAGCGTGTTGCTGGAAAGCACCGCGGGCTCTGTATTTGTCTCCCTGTACTACCAGCTCAGCCCCCCTGTCGCGGATTTCATAGCAGGAAATGAGCTTTTGAGGACTCTGGTCAGGGAGTTCCTGA
>SOJN01000034.1 GCA_004376575.1 candidate division TA06 bacterium
GCGAATTTCCGCATAAGCTCGGAGAACTTCAGAACTGCGGACCTTTTCTTCCTCATGGTCGCCGTGGATGCATCTACGTATTCGAGGGCTTGCGGATCACATATCTTGCAGCATTCTGGGTCACCGTCGCATAGGTCACACTTAATGGGCTTCTCCTCCACCGCATCCCACCCCGCTGCCCCAAATGGGCACGCCGCCACACACATCTTGCACTTGATGCAGGTGTCATAGTCTATCAGGACTCTGCCAGTCTCTTCGTCTCTAGTTATTGCATCCTTGGGACACACAGCCATACAGGCAGGCTCACTGCATTGCTGGCAGAGCAAAGGCATATAGAAACCTTCTGATTCCCATTTTATCACGCTTATCCTGGATCTTGCCGGATTGCTCACGCCTGCATGTTTCACCGAACAAACCATCTCGCATGCTCTGCACCCGGTGCATTTATCCTGGTCGACCATTATGAGCTTATGCATGTTACGAGCTAGCCTCCACCTATCAGAAGCATAAGCGAGACACCGTCATCATCTCTCAAGGGTGTGCTCAGGTCGTCGGAGCGGATCCACTTCTCCTTGTTAAGGATTATCTGAATCATACCGTCGAATCGCCCACCGCTGTCATACAAAGCTTCCCGAGCCTTGGCACCGTATTTGGAAACAAGTTCGTTTACCATGTCGCCGATAGTTTCTCCTTCGAACTCAAAGTCAATCTCATCCTTGCCTACGAGTTCGGCGAGATCAGGTACCAGTCTTATGTCGAGATTAATTCTCACCAGCTACAGCATATGACTGGGTTCTTTGTCCAGTCCAAGTTCTTCCAAGGTTTTCGTGGTTGGGACTCCCTTCTTGTCCCAACCGTGAAGTTCGTAGTACTCATCGATCATCGCCTTGAACTTCTTTCTGTCCAGGCTCTTGTTCCTTACGATATCCAGACCTGATGGTGTCTTCTCGTCAAAGTATCTGTCAACAAGCCAGTCATCATCACGCTTGAGTCCTTCCCTCAAGTTGAACAGCCGCTCGAGGGTATATGCTCTGTCCGCAATATTCCAGATCTTCTGGGGAGTCATTCTCAAGCCTGTGTTGTAGTAGAGGAGTTTAGAAAAGTGATCAAAGCTGAGCATGTTCGGGCTTAGAAAGACTGTATGGAATTTACATATCCCCAGGCAGTCGACAGCCATGTACAGCATCTCCTGCCACTGCACCATTCGCGCTTTGCCCTCATAAGACGTGTAGTCGGAGGTGAGCGGACCATCATACTGCGTTGGGTTAGAGAAGATTTTCCTCAACACCGGCTCTGGCAGGTGGTAAAGGTCTATCGCGGGCCTACTCCTCAGATGATCTGAGCCCCTGGATGCAGTCGCAATGCCAAGTGCCAGAGATGGGGTCATTCGCTCGTCGGAATGCAAATTGCTCATCCCTTTCACCTGGATTAGATACTTTTCCGACTCTTTTCCTATTCTCTTTGCGGCGCCAAGAGGGCCTTCTGCAAGAACATCTCCCAGGTCCTTTCTCAGCGCAATCCGCTCTATCATCTCCAACACCGCGGCATTATTTCCGAACTCCAGCTTCAGGCCATTTGTATCTCTCTCGCTGATTATCCCTTTTTGGAAGAGTTCCATTGCCCAGGCGATCAAACTGCCCGTTTCCAGAGTGTCCAGGCCATAGTAGTTCGCAAGGTGGTTACCTGAAAGAACCGTGTTGAAGTCTTTGCAGCCCACCTCTGCACCCCAAGCTCCTTGAGAAGTGTACTCAGGTCCTTCACTGAAAGTCCCCTTGTATGGTCCTTCCCTTATTACGTATCTGTGCCGGCAGTGGAGTTCGCAGCCGAAGCAGCCTGACGTCCCGATGGAAGCCTCCTCGATATTCTCGCACTCTAGACCCTCACTGTCCGGGAACTGGTTATCCTGGAAATTCCTTACTCTTATCAATCCAGTGGAGTTGGTTACTCCGTATATGAACATCGTTCCCCATCGTTGCATTATTCTTCCGAACTTTGTGGATACGAGCGCCTTTACTACTTCATTATTGTATTTCAGAGCTTCCTCAGGATGAGCTATCTTAACATCCATCGTACCCCTGACCGCAATTGCCTTCAGGTTCTTGGAGCCCATCACGGCACCCATACCCGTTCTTCCGCCAGCATTTTTCCTTCCGGTCCTCACGTTTGCGAACCTGACAAGATTCTCTCCAGCTTGCCCGATGCACATTATCTGGATTTCCTCATCCCTCAGTTCTTCTCTGAGTGAATCCTGGGTGTCATAGCTGTTCATACCCCATAGATGACTTGCATCCCGCACCTCTATGCTTCCATTGTTTATCCACAGATAGACAGGGTTCTTGGCCCTGCCCTTGATTACGAGATGATCAAACCCTGCCCATCTCAGTTCAGGACCAAAGAAGCCGCCCATGTTTGACGAACCGAGGAAACCTGTCAGGGGCGAACGTGCGGCCACATGGCATCTGGCCGAAGCAGAAGCAAGAGTGGCACCCAGGAACCCAGCACTTACCACCATGACGTTGCGCGGGCTGAGGGGGTTAGTTCCTGCCTTGAGGTGGTTGTAGAGAAGGTAAACGTCCAACCCTCTGCCACCCAGATATAACTCTCTCAGCTCTGGTGGTATAGGTTTGACTTCAACCTTTCCGCTTGTCAGATCTATGTATGCTATCTTTTTATCAAACGGCACAATCTTAACCCTTCTCAACCACTGAAACCACAAGATTACACGAGATTGACACAGATTCCAAACACATCCTCATGGCTGAACCCCAACCAGAAGAGTAATCTTGTGAGAATCCCTGTCCTTCGTAGCTCGAAGAGCGAAGGAGGATGTCAAATCTGTGGTTCCAGGATTGTTCCATCTAAACACTTGCCAATATATTGAAAACAGTTGTGCCCGCTAGGTTTCGGATTCAGGTTTTTCGGTCTTCTCCTTCAGTTTCTCCCAGACCGGGCCCCTTATCTTGGCCAGCTTTGGATAGGTCCAGGAAACCCGCCACTCCATACCGCATTCAGGACACGTCGCCTTGTCAGTATTGAGTAGGGGGCGGAACCTCGTGAAGCAGCAGAGGCAACGGATCTGCCCCATCCTATCTTTTTTGCTAGGCATCTCTGTTTTTCCCGGAATATTTCAGGCCTTCTTTGTAGCCGAATTCAAATGCTTTGACATTAACTTGCTGAGTCCCTTCTGGGACATTGTCGCGAATCGACTTGTTTATCGACTTCTTCGACGGTGAACCCATTATGGCGCTCATGAATCCTATCATTACCATGTTCCCCATGATCTTCCTTCCGAAGTTCTTTTCTGCCATATGGGTAGCGTTGATAGCGTACCTGTCACAATCCAGTTCACCATTAGTGGCGATGGCCTTTTCCACGATCAGCTTCCCTCCGGACTTGAGTCTGGAGATGTATTTGTCATATGCCGCAGTCGACATGGCCACCAGACAGTCAAAGCTACCGGCCTCGATTTCGTATATGTCGTCGTCAGAAATGATCACATCCGCCTTGCACGCGCCGCCTCTCGATTCGCTTCCGTATGACTGAGTCTGCACGGCATTTCGTCCATCAAGGACACCTGCTTGTCCAACTATGACTCCGGCCAGGACAATGCCCTGGCCCCCGTAGCCGGAGAGTCTTATCTTAAGAGGTTCCAACTTCCTTTTCTCTCTTCTCTACTATTGCGTTCAAGGTCGCCGTGAACTCTGTCCTTTCTCTGTCAACCAATTTTCCTATCACTATCTTACCTGAAAGCTCCTCTTCTGTCAAATCCCCAGTTTTCTGAATGGGAACAGAGTTGTCCCTGAAATACCTCAGCATGTCGGAGCCTTTCTTCAGTTTGACTCTCTTACCATAGCTGACTGGACACTGGGACATGATCTCTATCAGAGAAAACCCTTTCTTCTTCATTGCCTGCTCCATTGAATGCATCAGTTTCCTAACGTGATATGTGGTCCAGCGAGCAACATAGTCTGCTCCGGCAGCGGTTACGATCTCGGCTATGTTCATGGGGGGTTCAGGATTACCATAGGGTGTAGTGGTCGTAGGCACACCAGTAGGAGTGGTGGGTGCCACCTGTCCACCCGTCATCCCGTAGATGTAGTTGTTCACAAGAAACACCTTCAGGCCCACGTTTCTTCTGGCCGCATGCATGAGATGATTGCCGCCGATCCCGGCCAGGTCACCATCACCCGCTATCACCACTACATATTTATCTGGCTTCATCACCTTGACACCAGTGGCAAAAGCTATTGGGCGGCCGTGTGTTGTGTGAAGTGTGTCAGCCTCCAGATAGGGGCTGGGGATCCACGAGGAGCACCCTATGCCTGTTACCAGTATCAGGTCTCTTTTGTCTATACCCACCTTGTCCAGCATGTGGACGAAGCAGTTCAAAACAGTACCGCATCCGCAGCCAGGGCAGAATGCCGTGGGGAAAATCTCTTCCCGTATATAGTTTAATATGTTATTGTTAGCAGCCATAGTTAAAGTAATTTATGTATAATGTTCGATCACAGAATAGATCTCCGACACCCTGTGGGACACGCCTCCAACCTTGGATATCGAGACCACCTCACAATCGACGAATCTTTCTATTTCCCGGGAGAGCTGTCCTAGGTTCATCTCGGGGACGAGGATCTTCTTCACCTTCTTGCCTATCGCGGCGATCTTCTTTTTCGGGAAGGGCCAGACGATCATAAGCCTGAGAAATCCGACCTTTAGGCCATTGTTGCGGGCCTCAAGGACGGCGCCCATGGTCGGCCTTGAGGCAACACCCAGAGACACAAGGGCGACCTCAGCATCATCCATGAAGTGTTCTTCGACTCTGACCAGTTTGTCCCTGTTCACGTCTATCTTTGTATAGATCCTTCTTATCAGCGTGTCGTGGACCTCCTGGGAAAACACATCCCTCATACCTGTCTCCTTGTGGCTTGAGCCCGTTACGTGCACAAAACTTCCATGTCCCAATTCAAACATGGGAGGGATCATCTCTCCACCAAATGCGTGCTGATTCGAGGATCCCAGGCGCCTGTTGACTAATTCAATGTCCGACGGATCGGGAAAGGTCATCTTCTCTCTGAGATGGCCGATCTCACCGTCGGTCAATACGATGACAGGATTTCGATATCTCTCAGCAAGATTGAATGCATCAGCAGTGAGAGTCAAACACTCCTGTACTGTCGCAGGGGAGAGTGCTATGATTTGATGGTCCCCGTGCGTTCCCCATCTTGCCTGCATGATGTCGCCCTGCGCAGGGAGCGTTGCCTGTCCAGTGGAAGGGCCTGACCTCTGCACATCTATGATGACACAAGGAGTCTCGGTCATGAAGGCATATCCGATATTTTCCTGCATGAGCGAGAATCCCGGACCGGATGTTGCGGTCATCCCCCGTGCGCCGGCCCACACAGCGCCTATGACCGCACCAATGCTGGCAATCTCGTCTTCCATCTGGAGGCAGTAACCACCTACATTTGGCAGCTCGATGGACAGCGATTCCGCGATTTCAGATGCAGGGGTTATGGGATAGCCCGCAAAGAAGTTACAGCCACCGTATAGCGCACCATACGCGCAGGCAGTATCACCCTGCATGAACTTCGTCTGGCCTGCGAACCTCTTCAGATACTTGATCCGCCGGACTTCTATTGACGTGTTGACAGCCAAAGTGTCCGCAACTCCTCACAAAGACTATTTAGAGCCGTTCTTCTACAGGTTTCACCAGTCTATATTACACAACCCGACACGTCAAGGAGCAAAATCCTTGCAACGAGAGAATAGAAATTGACCCATGCCAACGATTGAAACCACAAGATTACACGAGATTCCTGACACAAAACACGAAAATACGAAACTACGAAATTGGGAAATTGAAATCCGAGATTGCTTCGGGACCGCTTACTCTCCTCCGTCGGCTATGCCGGCGAAGAACCAAAAATGCCCCGTATATCTCGCTTCGCGAGAAACGGGGCAGGCCTCGTCTTTTCTCTGGAAAAGCCGGACCTATTTGGCTCGCAATGACACTTCTTCCATTCTATTTGTATCTTAGATCTATACGTCATCTGACAAGGTAGACAGCTCCATCTGATGTCGCTGCGACAGTGTCCACGTCAAACATGGAGCGGAGTTCCTGGAGACTATATAGGTAGGAAGCTCTGTAATTGTTTTCAAACCAAACGAGATACGTGTCGGTGCCTGACACCAGGGTCGTCTTGAATTTCAAGATATCGTCTGGGGTGCTCTTCGGTGAATGAGATGGATGTTTGCGTGGGCTCAATCTTGCGGACTCACCAGCAAGGATGTAGACTGCATCAGGAGCGTTGCTGTAAACCTGGCCGTGCAGCGGATACCTCCTAATATGCTGTACAAGGTTGGACTCTCTCCACGCGGCTGTGGCATACCCTCCGGGACCATCGCGAAAAGACATCCATGTGACTTTTGTAACGCGTGAAGCCCTATATGCAAGCCAAATGCTGAATCCAGCAATCAAAGTTATAGTGAAAGCCTTCCTTAGGAAATGTCTGTCGGGGAACTCCCGAAGATTGTCGAAAGTGAAAACCATCAGTAATATCAGAGGCACATAGATTGGTGATAACAACCTATCATTGATGCCGCCAAATGCAACGCCTGTTGCAGACGCAACCAGACAGCCCAGGTATATCAACAGAAAACAAAGTGAGGGCATGATCTGTGGTAGATTGCTGCGCGCCCAGCGATTTCTATCGCGGGCGGTGATGGCTGCGAGAAGACCAAGCATCAATATGAACAGCAAGCTGAAAATCACAATCCTTGCGGTAGTCGGCATCCTCAGGGGCAAAAACCATTTGCTTACAGCGTGGAGCGCAAACCAGAGGTTCTGCGCGATCGGAAATGAGCCCAAGGCGATCTCTCTCGTCAATTCGGAGGAAACAATGCGGTTTCCAACGAGCCAGACGATTGTCGGTAAGGCTGAGATAGTGGCAAACATAATCAAATTGACAAACCTTCGGACTGGAGTAATGCTTGGCTTCAGATAAAGTATCACCAGGCCGGCAAGAATTACCGCGATTCCGAGATAGTGGGTTAGAAAAGCGAGCATAGCAGAGATTGTCAATAGAATGAATGATAGGGATTTACCTCTCTCCAGGAACTCTCCGGCTTCTACAACGAATACGAGAACTAACAATACAAAAAGCGGTTCAGGCCAGGCAAATGCTGACACTCCGATGAGGGGCTTTGACAATAGAAGAGCCCCTGCTCCAAGTAATGCAAAGGGCAAGGGTTGGATGTTTTTCAGTAACCATAGGCCCGAAATGAATATTATCGCCCCAAAGCAGATGGCGTTGAGATACCGAGCAACACCAAGGGGGTCAAATCCACAGAGGCCAATAGATGCCAGCAATGTTGGGAACAAAGGAGGGCAACTGACAAATCGACTTCCATCATATTGGACGTATCCCTTCCCAGATAGCAGATTTCTTGCTGTAGATACGTGAGCAACAGAATCTGGTGAGACACCTGGCCCGAATCGGGATGTACTGGTGAGCACCAAGAGAACACCCAGGAGACCCAGAATCAGCAATAACCCAATGATTCTACGAACAAGCCTCGTCTGACCCAGCACTTCATTCACCTCATTAGCACAGATATTCCCGTCTGACTCGTGCATCTTCTTAGTACTGTGACTGTCTTCGTTACAAGGTGCGATATTTCCAGTAATGTAGACGTATGTCTTTGTGAGCGATTTCTGGTTCAAAAACCTTTTGGATGCTTCACCCCGGTGGCCTAGTCTCAACCTGTATATTTTAACCCAAATCTTCTCATTTTTCAATCTCCATCCTCTGAACCCGCAAATAGAAAACGAAATAGGGCCACGCCATCGGAGAGGGCGTGAGGCCTGCCTGCGGCGTCTCACGGTGCCACGTGCCACGGGGCATATTTCGTTTCTATTTTCGAAGGCGGGGGAACGGAGCGATGGGAAGTTCGTAGTTTCATGTATCAGCTGACGGTTGATGGCTGACAGTTTCTGTATGTATTAAGCGTATGGAGTACAGCGTGAAGTAAAATCGCTTGACAGACTGAAATTCTTGAAATACACTTTCTGGGGCCGAAAGGAGGCAGTGATGGCAGTGAAGGTCGGAATAAATGGATTTGGCCGCATCGGCAGGCTTGTTTTCAGACGGGCTCTGCAAAACGACTCGCTGAAGGTTGTCGCGGTGAATGACATCACGGATGCGAAGACACTTGCTCACTTGTTGAAGTATGATTCTGTTCACGGCAAGTTTGATGCAGAGGTTGAGGCAAAACCAGATTCGATCATCGTGAACAATGAGGAATATGCGGTCTATTCCGTGAAGAGCCCCGAACAACTGCCATGGAAGAGTCTTGGGGTTGACATCGTAATTGAGGCCACAGGTCTCTTCAGGAGCCCGGACAAGGCGCGCCTCCACCTGAACGCCGGAGCAAAGAAGGTGATAATCACAGCACCGGCCAAGGGGATCCCGGACATCACCATCGTTCTGGGAGTTAATCAAAAGATGTACAAACCAAAATCGCACCATATCATAAGCAACGCTTCTTGCACCACCAATTGTCTTGCGCCTGTTGCGAAAGTACTCCATGAGAGTTTTGGCATAAAGAACGGGTTCATGACCACAATCCACGCTTATACTGGCGACCAGAGACTGCTGGACGCGCCACACAAGGATCTCCGGAGGGCTCGGGCTGCAGCACTGTCCATTATTCCAACAACTACAGGAGCTGCAAAGGCAGTAGGACTCGTTCTCCCTGACCTTGCGGGCAAGCTGAGCGGTATGGCAATAAGAGTACCGACGGCGGACGCTTCCATAGTTGACCTGGTGTGCCATTTGAAGAACAAGGCAACACCAGAGGAAGTGAACGAGGCCTTCAAGAAAGCATGCGACGGTCCCATGTCCAAATATATCTTCTACTGTGAGGAACCGCTCGTATCAATCGACTTCGTGGGAAATGCGTATTCCGCCATATTCGACAGTCTATCTACTGCGTCCATAGGTGACGATCTTGTAAAGGTGCTGGCCTGGTACGACAATGAATATGGGTATGCATGTCGAACAGTGGACCTTGCTGCCTATGTTGGTGAGAGGATGTGAAGCAAGCTTACCGTTAGAAAGGGTCTGAACGAGAGTCTGGTTTTCGATACATGCGGGAGTAATTCAGCGGTAGAATGCAAGCTTCCCAAGCTTGACGTTGCGGGTTCGACCCCCGTCTCCCGCTGGAACATCCCACCCTGACACCAAACACGAAATTGCGAAACCACGAAATTGAAACCACTGAAACCACGAGATTACACGAGATTAACACAGAAAAACCATCAACTTGTAACAAAACCATGGAAGGGGAATCTTGTGATAATCCTTGGCCTTCGAAGCCACGAAGCGTCAGTCCTGCGTAGCCAAAGAGGGCGAAGTGGGAGGTGAAGGAGGGTGTGTTAATCTGTGCTTGCAAGTGTTTACTCGGTGGACCAAAGGAGACTGACGATTGAGGCATCTGAAGACTTACCTTCCTGCTTTGTTTGCTCTGTTTGTGACCTCTGCTGCAGGAGTGCACGCGGGGACACCTTTGCTACTTCTCTTCCCGGCAGGGGGCAGGGCTGGTGCCCTCGCAGGAGCATTCACCTCGGTGGCCGACGATGCAGAAACTGTGTTCTATAACCCAGCAGGGCTTTCTACCACGACGAGAGTGAACGGCGGGATTATGTACAGGAGTCTTGGAGAATCCTTTGTGAGCGACATTTTCATGGTTTCAGCGGACCTGAGTGTACCGTTTGACAACTATGGAGTCGGTGCAGGCTTTATCTATGAAAAGGTTGACGAGAACGGATCCTATGATTTTTACGCCGTGGCCTCCTACAGTACGAAACTCGGTAAGAAGTCTGCCTATGGGCTGGGGGTGAAATACCTTAGAAGTCTTGTTCAGGGGGAGGGTGATGGGTCTGCCATGGGTTTTGACATGGGTATTATCCTTAGCTCGGCGCCATATTCCGTGGGATTGTCAGTGCAAAATTGGCGCCAGCCCATTGATTATGGTGACAGACCACAGGAACTTCCTGAAGTCATCAGAATAGGCCTTTCCTATAAGGATCCTCGAACGCATGCGCCCCTTTCAATTGAATATAGAAGAATCGATGGGCCCGATCGGCGGAGTTTCATTCATGCCGGCGTTGAGGTTCCTGCTGTTGCGGGGAAGTTATGCTTGCGGGCAGGGTATGAGAGAGAGATAAATACAGGAGAGGACTCAATCCTGTTTGGATTGGGTATCCGCCTTGGCACCAAGCAGAAATCAGGTCTGAACAACCTTTCAGATTTTGAGTTTAACGCATATGACGACTTAAGGGTTGGAGGACCTCAGGACATGAGAGTAGAATTGAGAAGGAGACCACTGTGAGAGGCAAATCACAATAACCACGTACCAAATTACAAACAAATCACAATAACCAAATCCCAAGCTCCAAACTGGAACCGCCCGTTGTTTGGGATTTGGGTCATTAGTTATTGGTCATTATTTGGAGTTTGGAATTTGTGATTTGGAATTCGACCTCAGGCTCGGTTCTGCCAACAAAATCGGAGAAGGACCCCCAGATCATCAATTGCGAAAAACCCTGCCCTGTCCCCCAAATACAGTCCGCACAGTGTCGATAACGCGACCCCACAGCCTGCAGCTCGGTTCAACTGACGACTGATAGCTGACGGCTGTAACTTAAGCGTATAGCGTAGAGCTCATTCTGGGGGTAGTCTGTGAGATCCGTGGTTCCAGAATTCAACTTTCAAGGTTTGATCACAACACTACTGCAAATTGCTGTTTGACAACGACTTGAGAATATGTTAGGTTACTGTCACGGGGATCAGCGATCTTCCATTGAGGGGGTGATAAGGATGCGCACAGCATTCTTCGTGTTAGTGTCAGCTTGTCTTCTTGCAGGTTCAGTCTGCTCCCAGGAGCCCTGCACAGATACCATTTATGCAACAGTATTTGAGGACACGGTGAATGTCTTTCACGACGGAGCCTTCTACAATTGCTGTGCAGAAATCGCGTTCGATTTTGAGATTGGGGATACCACCATAGACATTGTAGAAACTGAAACATTCCCAAAGGGGCCATGCGACTGCACGTGCTGCTTCGATTTGAGCCTTTCTATTTCCAATGTTCCTCCTGGTGTTTACTGGGTGTGCGTGTGGAACGAAGAGAAGTCAGAGTTGTATGGTAAGGTGAGAGTTGTAGTTGGCGCACTTCCATCTGGACCGGCAGAGATATCCAAGGTCTGGCAGAGGGACTGCTTGACTCTTGTTGAGGGCACACTGCCCGAGACTCCTCCCAGAGCATTCGGTCTTGATGAGCCTATGCCAAACCCTGCGATTGGCCGTGCCCGCATTTTCTACCAACTGGATGAGCCTGGAGCCGTTTCTGTCAAGGTGTATGATTTATTGGGGAGAGTGGCATCGGTCCTTGTTGAAGGGGATCAGCCTGCTGGCAGGCACAGCCTGTCATGGGATGGGCGGAGTACAAATGGAGAGAGGCTTCCTCCAGGAATCTACTTCATACGGCTCTCTTCTAGTTCCAATGCGGCCGTCAGGAAACTGATCCTCCCACAATAAAAAGGTTTTGACGTGCATGTGCAGGGTCATCCTCATAGGTGAGCCAAACGGCGCAAAAACTGCGGCCCCACCTTGCGCGAACAAGTACAAAGTACGAAGAACAAAGTACAAGGCATCGCCTATCAGCGACTCAGTACTTTGCACGTCGCATCTTTTTTGTACTTTGCAATTTATACTTTGTACTTATCTTTGTTTAGGTAGTATTGCTCTTGACATTGACTTAGGGAACTTTTAGAATCGAGAATTGAGATCTCAACATGGAGAGGCCATGAGACACAAAGGTATTATCTTATTCGTCTTTGTCCTGCTCTTGTTGCCGGTAGCCGGATTTCCCCAGATCATTCCTCCCAGAATTGAATGGAGCTGGACCAGCAGCAATGAGCTTCCGAGTTACGATCAGGTTGACGTTACGCCGCTCGTCGTAAGCCTGACCGATGACAATCTTGACGGCCGTTTTGACCACGAAGACTATCCAGACATAGTCTTTTCATCGTATGGGGGATGGTTCGGTGCCGTTTTGAGGGCCGTTGACGGAAGAGACGGTTCAGCCATATTCGATGTGACTGAATTTAGCAATAGACTGAAGAGTGGTTCAAACCTGGCTGCCGGAGACATAGACGCCGATGGAAGGGTGGAGATAATCGGCCATAAACGTTCGACAAGCAGGTTAATAGCATTTGAGAACGATGGTTCCCACAAATGGGACAGTGATAATTTCTCCGTGAGCTGCGAGTGGGGAGGGCCCGCAATTGCAGACATGGACCAGGACGGAATTCCAGAAATCATCATGGGAAGAACTGTTTTCAATCCGGACGGCTCGCTCAGCTGGGAGGGAGACTACGGAGGCGCTAAGAACGGACGATGGGGTCCGCTCTCCTGCGTGGCAGACGTGGACATGTCTGGTGGTCTGGAACTGATAGCGGGCAACTCTGTTTACCACTCTGATGGGTCTGTCTATTGGCAGAAAGCGTCTTCATCCGGTCCCAGATTTGTGGGCCCCGGGACCGAGGACGGGTTTCCGGCAGTGGCTGACTTTGATACCGACCTCTATCCGGAAATTGTGTTGGTGACTAGAGGTAGCCTCTACATATTTGAGCACGATGGCGCGTTGAAGGTGGGGCCAGTTCCCATACCAGGAGCAGACCCTTCTGACCCCACATACCCTGGTGGCCCTCCCACCGTCTACGACTTCGACTCCGATGGCTGGCCTGAAATAGGAGTCGCCATCCGCGAGCAGGATGTTGTTTTCGAGGGCGACGGCTGCATCCTCGGGTCCTATCCCATTAAAGAG
>SOJN01000035.1 GCA_004376575.1 candidate division TA06 bacterium
AGAATTCCCAGAGCGGTTCCCACTCTGCCTAAACCTATGATTGTTATCTTAGCCAAGTCCTCTATCCTTCAGTCTTTTGCGGTCTGCGCGACATTCGCACACCTAGATTGCTTCGTCGCTGACGCTCCTCGCAATGACAAGAGAGAGCTTGCTGGGTTAATATCGAATGCAGAGACTATCTGGTGCCCTGCTTTGGAAAGAAGAATTCCCAGAGCGGTTCCCACTCTGCCTAAACCTATGATTGTTATCTTAGCCAGCACGGCCTCCAACGAATGCAAGCTGTATGCTGTAAGCCATAAGCTGTAAGACAAGACGCTTGAAGTCTGTTCTTACAGCTCATAGCTTACGGCCTATTTAACAACTATCTCAACCGGTGGGGCGATTGCTTCAATCTCAGGGTTGTAGTATTCATACACTTTCGATTGAACAGTCTTAGCCTTCAACGGGAACTTTGCTCTCAGTCTGTATGAGAACTCAACCGGTCTTTTTCCTTCTACCTTTTCCAGATATACAATCACCTGTCTGCCAGTTATGTTGAATTTCTTTATCTTAGTACCCACAAGTTCGGCAAGGTCTCCAGCCTGGACTTCAAATCCAGGGGGGATACCCAGGTCAACGATGACCATGTGGGCCGTTCCAGGTCTGTTGTTTCTGACCTTCACATTGCAGGTAACCAGGTCATTCTGGACAAGTTCAGTCTTGTCGAAGTCCACGTCAATGGAGAGGAGTTCGCTGGGCGGTTTGATTGTCTCCTTCCATGGCAGATAGTACTTGGCGATGATCTCATAGAGGCAGCTTCCTTTGCCTTTCAGTTCCACTATCACGTCGTTTGTTCCTTCTTTGGTGAATTCCTTGAGATCTACAAGTCTCATCACATCTGCATTGTCTTCGGTCAGCCTGAGGGTCTCGGCCTTCTTCCCATTGATGTAGATTGCTATCCTGGCATCAACATCCTCAGTGCTGCCTCCCAGTGATGCGAGCAGAGCTCTGAGAGCCATAATCGTCGCCTGCGTTCCTCCCCATGTTCCACGCGGATTCTTTGACCTGATGAGATAAGTCAAGGCCTTGTTCGTCAGGTCCTGCATCCTCCCGTATTTGACGAGAGCGTACGCGATGAGCGCGGTCGTTTCCAGGTCTGCCGCCCCTCCGTGAGAATGGGTGAATGTAGGAATCTCTGATTTCCAGTAGACTGCGCCCTTCTCTTCGATCGCTTTCTCCCTCAGAAGGTTGAAAACCTTGGCGGTGGAAGCATCGTTTCTGTCCCAGGCGGCTAGAGCGTTCGCACAAAGGGCAAGCATGTATGGGTCGGTCACGTGATTCAGGTTCTCTCTTATGTAATTAATGGCTTTTGTGATCTGGCCTGATTTCTCACCCATCTCGAGCAATGCCCACGATATGTATGCTGTGGGAAGTATCTCATTCTTCTGAATCCTTTTCCAGGATTCTGCATGCAGGTATGAAGCATCAGGCTTCCAGGAACCATCTTTTTCCTGTTTATTAAGAAGCCAGTCCTTGGTCCGTGTTATTACGTTATCGTCGATTTCGTAGACCCTCGACATGTCCTTGAATTGCATCAGTCCGAATGCGGTCAGAATCTTGTTCGCGGGTGCGTTGCCGAACCATTCAAAGCCGCCTCCCTGAACCTCATAGGATAAGAGCCTCTGATAGCCAATACTGATAAACCCTTCTGCTTTCATTTCAGTCTCGGGTGTGACCTGGTCTGTTTTTCTCATGTAGTCGAGCATGAGTACGTTAGGATAGGTGACAGATGAGGTCTGTTCAAAGCATCCGAATGGCATTCTGAGCATCGATTCGAGTCCATCGACTATCTGGCTGAATATCCCGGGGAAGACCTTTACCAGTATCTTCGATGGGCCGTCAATCGCTCGGACAGGAATTATGACTGACCTTTCTACTCTGCCTTCCAGCCTGTCGCTTATTGATGTGAGAAACAACTCTCCATCAGGCAGCACGTCTATCTCTTTTGATATGGCATCGCTCATCTCTGAGCCATAGGCTTTTATGGTGAGTGAATGCCTTCCTATTCCTGTTACTTTTATTCTGAAATAGACTACCGTCACTTCGTCCTTCTGGAGTGTCCTGGTCACGGTCTGGTCAGAGAGGAGCTCGAACCAGTCTTCTTTTGTCATGACGAGTTTGACGTTCTGAGCGTGCTTCAGGTAGTTATAGACAGCAACAGGTATGGAGACTTCATCGCCCTCGGTGAGACTGACCGGAAGGTCCAGATCCACAAAGAAGTCCTGGAACACTGTTATCCCTCTCGTCTTGCTGCCCAGCTGGCCTGTGGCACTCGAAGCGGTCGAGGTGAGCCTCCATTCGGTTATCGAGTCAGCCCACTTCAGTCTGATAAAGGCCCTGCCCCTCTTGTTGGTAATTATGTCGGGCTTGAAGAGCATTGTCTCAGGGAAGTACCGTCTTATTCTCGGCTCCTCGGTTTTTACAGAACTCACGACTCTTGATGTGCTTGTGGCGTCGGGCGCCATTGCCTTCTTCATAACACCCATCTCTTCCATCGGCATCGCACGATCGATCATCATTCCGTCGACCATGAAGAGCCGCTCGCCTCGGCCGCCCCTCATCATCACATCGCCTTCCCGCCATCGCCGGCCATACGAAGGTACCATGTCGTCTCCTGTGCCCTTTTTCTTGTCCGGTCCCAAAGATCTAATGTCAAACCACCTCAGGTCATTGCCTCTTGCTATCATTTCATAAGGAGTTCCCCAGGGGTCGAGAAGGTCGGCGCTCTTTAGAAATCCTGCACGGACCACAGGTTCCAGCCCTTCATCCTTTGCAGGGTAGCGCTTCTTTTCGTTCTTGAATTGTCCGACTGCCCTTCTCAGTTTTTCCAAATCCTTTATCATTCTGGAGTATATTTTCTGAAGCACTATCGATTCTATTTCCTGGTATGTGTTCACATTTATGGTGTATTTGGGAGGCTCCTGGAAAGAAGCAAAGAGTATGGTAGCCGCCTTCTGCCTTCTCATATCCCGGTCAAAGGGAAGGACAATTTGCTCTGGAGTGAACCCGTGGATCTCGTAGCGGGGGGTCATTATCTCCCTTTCCAGAGTGAAATAGACCTTTTCCATGCCGGGCTGCATCTCGGTCAGGGCAAAAACTGCCTCATCGACAATCGCAATTCCTATGGCAGAGACGACTGGCTTCCCTTTTTTGTCTGTCACGGCAAAATGAATTGTTCCATCTTCGCCGGGTCGGTATATCTTTTTGTCGATTTTGATCTTTATGTTAAGGTCGTTTGCGGGGTTCACGTACACAGTCCTTGTGTCTCTTGCTATGTCAGACGTTCTTCCAACCATGTATGCGTGAACCTTCACGGTGCCTGAGAGATCCTGTGTCAGAACTATGCTTGCGGCCGCTTCGCCGTCTTTCACCTTTAGAGACTTTGTGAGCATGGTCTGGCCGTCTTTGATAAGATCAATGTAGGCAGTTCCTGTTTGTTTGGTGCAGAGAACTGTCGCCTTCATCACCTTGCCAGCTTTGTATATCGCCTGATCCGTTCTCAGAAGGAGGTGGGGAATGTTCACATTGTAGGTGAAGTTCTTGTTCAGCGTTGCCGTATTACCCGTCTTATCCTTTGCAGTGACGCTGACGATCATTCCACTATCCTTCGTGGGTAGTATTTCGAAAGTGGCAACTCCCATGTCGTCTGTCTTTGCTTCCATGTCGTTCAAGGTGACATGAGAAATGGCGGGTCTGCCATCCGGGTAGGTTGTCATAACAAAGATCTTGTTCTTGACACGAGGAACGATCTCACCGCTTTCAGGTATCAGGGTTATCCTTATGGGGCTCCTTGCGACTGTTCTTGTCTCGCTTTTCTTCTCTATATGTTCGGCAAGGTCTTTTACCTCGATGTCCAGCTTGACAAATGCATTGCCTTGCTCGAGAGGCTGGCCAACAAAGTACTTCGGCAGCTTGAGCTCGAACTCGTAATTGCCTTCCTTGTCGGTTTTCCCGATTGCTTCTCCCACCGTGCTGAAGCCCACATCGAATTTCGAAAGGGTCACCTTTACCCTTCCACCTGTCACCGGTTTTCCGAAGAAGTATACAGAGGAAACGGTTCCTTTGAGAACTTCCCCTGGCATATAGTATTCTTTATCAGTCTTCAGACGAACATTGAACTTCGGGAGGACGTATTTTTCTACAGTGACCGTCTTCTCGGTCTTGTCGTCTCCGATTATGGCCGCAATCTTGTAGCGGCCCATATTTATCTCATCTGCGAGCCTGAACTCCGCGAAGCACACTCCGAATTTGTCCGTTTTGGTCCTCTTCTTGAAGACTTTGTTTCCCTTTGAGTCAAGGACCTCCAGAACAATATCGTGCCCCTGAAGCGGCAGCATCGAAGGCTTGGTGAGCGTTATTGTACGCAGGTGGATTATCTGGTTAGGCTGGTATAGAGGTTTATCAGTTACAAGATATGTCTGGGTGACCTTTATGAGTTTCACAGCCTTCTCTACTGTATCCTTCCCCATGCCTGAATCAACGTTGATGATCAGTTTCACATCTTCCGTGGAAACTTCCGGGATGCGAATCACTGCGTTCGATGTTCCTGACGCATTGGTCTTCCCATTATATAAGAGGATTTTCTTATCCCCGGCGGAGAGAGTAACAGTAACCTCGGCATCTGAAACCGGGTCCATGTTCCTGTGGTTCAAGGCTATTATTCTGAGAGAAGCGTTGGAGCCGGAAAGAAGCTCGTTCTGACCAAGGACCCGGACTTCAAGCCAATCCATCACGGTCTGTGTGGCAACTAGCCCGGAGATATCTCCATGTTCGTGCACAAATGAGTATCTTATTCTGGTAGCCGCAAGATCTTCTGGTTTCAGCTTGACCGGTATGTGTATCGTCACCGTGTCCTTTCGTCTCCTGAGGACCACACTCCTTTCTGCTTCTGCTATCTTCTTGTCCTCCATGTCGATCAGAGTACAGGTCAGTTTTCCCTTCAAGAAACCTGTCACCGGCTTGGAAAAAGGAAGTTTGATTGTAAGATGTTGTCCGTCGTGTTGTGCTTCTATTCGTGATTCAATGAGTGAAGCCTCCTCAGCCTGGGCAAAGCTCATGGCTAGCATGATTGCCACGCCGGCGAAGCATGCGAGCGCCAGGACCACGACGACAACGCTGATTACTGTCTTGTATGCGTCCATTTCAATTCCTCCTCATGGCTTGTTTGTTAAGTCTTGCTTCGACTTTTGCTCTTGCATGTTCCCGTTTGGTTCGGGAAAATATGTGGGAGCCGTCGCCCAGCGCGACATAGTAAAGACACTCAGTCTCCTCAGGGTACAGTGCCGCTTCGATAGAGCTGGCTCCCGGATTGCAGATAGGTCCAGGCGGAAGACCTCGGTGCAAATAGGTATTGTAGGGGGATTTTACTTCGAGATCTCTATAAGTGAGCAACTCCTTGTGCTTTGGCAGTGCGTATTGCACCGTCGCGTCACATTGGAGAGGCATGCCCATCCGGAGCCTGCTGTACAGAACGCCTGCGATCAAAGGTCTCTCCACGGAAACCATTGCTTCCCGCTCGACCATTGATGCCATTGTCAATACGTGGTGAAGCGTGCTTCCCATTCGGATTGCCTGTTCCTGGTGGGTTTCATCGAATATCTCAAAAAGCCTGCCCACCATCATTCTTATCACCCGGGCGGCATCCATTCTCCAGAATATGTTGTATGTGTCTGGGAAAAGGTACCCTTCAAGGCTCTTCGCCTTAACTTCGAGGCTCTTGATGAAAGCTTCATCACTAGAAAGAAAGACAAAGCGGATCGAATCTACAGAAGCCTCGCGTGAGAGTAATGACGCGATTTGCCTGAAGGTCAGACCTTCAGGTATTGTGACACGCTCGCCAACCGTGCTGCCTCTGGCCAGCATGGACACTGTCATTGCCTCAGACTGTCCCTTTTCGAATCTGTACCTGCCTGCCTTCAGTTTTCTGTCCACGCCCCTTGTTCTTGCAATCGCTTTGAAAAGTGCAGGGCTGTCGATGACTTCTGTCCGTGTCAGGTCATTGGCTATCTGGGCAACAGATGTGCCAGGTTCGATGGTTAAGACAACTTCAGTTTTCTTTGAATGAAACGGGAAGGTAAAGTATACGTAGTGGACTGCGATGGCCAGAGCACTCACCAGTATCACAATGGGCAGCACCCACTTCAACGCGCTAAACATCCTCATCGGAATCCTTGGGCTTAAATGTGGCCTTCCCGTCAAGATAGGACTGGAGTATGATAACCGCTGCAAGTTCATCAACACGCCCTTTCTCTCTGCTGGGCTTTCTTCCCATCTCTCTCATTATCCGTTCGGCAGCCTTTGTAGATAACCTTTCATCCACAAGCGTGAATGGGACTCCTGTCGCGGTTTTCAGATTCCGGGCAAACTCTTCGACAGAACGGGCTCTCTCGCCTCTTTCTCCCTTGAGTGTAAGCGGGTGACCCACGACGATCAGTCCTATCTCGTGCTTGGGTATCAATTCTTTTAGCTTTTCTATGCCAGTTTCTGCATCAATAACGCCTAAGGGCTGGGCGGTAATCCCCAGAGGGTCACTTATGGCAACACCAATCCTCTTTTCTCCCACATCAAGACCAAGCACGCGTGGCTCAAGCTCTTCCTGCATATCGGGTGCGGGACGCTGAGCCTCTCCTTTACGGGAGTAGACCTTGTCGCTCTTTTTTATCCGCCCAAACGGTTTTATCTTCCAGAACCGTCTTATTTTCAGTTGAGGTATACTCCATTTTGCCATTTTTTGCGCCTAATCCTGAAAGCTATTTTGGACACTCCAGCTATTCATAAGCCAGTGAACTGTCTGTAGGTCTGACTATATTACACCAGAGAAACAGCAAAATTCCACTTCAAATCTCCCGCCGCGACAGACTCCTCATTCCGAGATATATGGGAAGTGCTATTGTAAGTGCATTAAGGGCCAAAAAGGCCAGCCCCGAGACGATGAAAGGATAGGCAGGAACAGGTATCCTATTCATTCTGCCTGTAAGGTAGACATATCCCGGCCAGGCCAAAATGCTGACGGAGAGGCCGACGTAGGCCAGACTGGTCACGGCAGTGAGCATTCCACCTGGACCTGACGCAATCTTTGATGGGTTCGTTTCCTTCAAATCGGGCATGCCTGCCCCAAAGCCAATTGAGAGACTGACCAGGGAGCACGCGAAGAACAGGACTGCAACCATTGAAAGTGCTGTTATGATTGGGTCCACCTTTAGAAACAGGTTTGAAACCAGAATGAGTGTCTCTACGAGCAGGGTTCCCAGAATCAGGTTTAAGACCAGTTTCCCCCAGAAAAGGTTCCTTATGGAAAGAGGAGCGGATCTCACAACCCACAGAGCCTGACCCTCGAGGCTTATGGCAGGAAAGACAAACCTTATGCAGATTGTTGCGAAGACGTATCCCGTAAAACCGAGGTTAATCAAAGATATCAGGTTCCGCCAGTGTGGCGTGGTAAAGTATATGGGAGTTCTTTTCAGGCTCAAAACGTAAATGGTCAGGAGGCCGAGAAGTATAGCCGCTTGCGCCCACTGCGCCGCATCTCTGAGAAAAAGCTTGAAGTCCTTTTCTGTTAGAGCGCTCAACTGGCCCCTGAACATCTTGAGAAACAAAGGTTTTGCTGAACCGAAACGTGGCGTGGTGCGTGCTATCCTCCTGGTAGATTCCCTGGATGAGGTCCACGTCCGCCTGTAAATTCTGGATGCCACGCCCATGGACAGAGAGATTGCGAACACGGAAGTACTCAAAAGCAGCAAAAGATAAAAGGCCACGCTGCCGGTCGTCCGGTTTGCTGCAGATACCATCAGACTGGATAGCCATGTGCTGGGTAGAAGTGGCGATGAGGCGGCACCGAGAGAGTCAAGATAGCTGTCCAGTTCATGGAGGCTGGTTGTGAACGGGAGTCTGGTTATGCCCCCGGGTTGCCCAACAAGGAAGTAGGCTGCCGCCGCAAGGACGAAGAGGGCGAGCAATAGGAGGACTATTTCTCTTTTTCCTATTCTGGGAAACAGTCCGGTCAATATCATGAGGACAGTGACGGCAAAGCCGGCAGGCACCAGAGTGAAAAGTAAGAAACACGCTATTGACAGAGGGTAGAAATGGAGAGGCGAATGTGCTGCCACACCGAAGCTGATTAATATGGGAAGGCCAGCTATAAGGGTTGCCCAGGAGCTGTATGCAATGTTTTCCATGAACTTCAAGATGAAAACAGACTGGCTAGAGATTGGCAGCGACATCAGAAACTCAACCTCGCTGGATCTATATAGTGTTGAAAGTGAGGTGACTATGTTGCTCATGAAGAGCATGGAGAGAAAGACCAGGAAGGTCATGTCGAGTATTCTACCCATCAAGACTGGACCGATGAGTTCTACTGTGTAGAGGTAGGCAAATATCCGGTAAAAGAATATGTAGCCGCCGACTACAAATATCGAGATTACTGCACCGTAGCCGCCAAACCTGACCAGCCTGCCTCTTTTTCCACTGGCGACATACTTGGATGCGTCTTTCAGTTTTGCTCTTGAAAGAGCAAAAACCTCTCCAAGAATAATCATCTTGTCTCAGCCACCCTCGGTGATTTCCATGTAGATGTCTTCGAGTGACTTTGCTCCACTTTTGGATGCCTTGCGGAAGTCATCCATGGTACCGATTGCAACCAGTCTTCCTTTGTCTATGACCCCCACGCGGGTGCAGATTTCCTCTGCAACTGACAGGGAATGCGTTGAGACGAAGACCGCAGTTCCATTCTGAACTCGATTCTTGAAGGTCTCCTTCACCTTTCTTGCACTTTTCGGATCGAGACCGACCATCGGCTCATCAACAAGTATCACCGCAGGATCGTGTATCAGCGCGGAGCATATGACTATTTTTTGGCGCATGCCGTGCGAGTATTCTTCTACCCTGGAGTCTGCCCACCTGCCAATCTCCATGTATTCGAACAGTTCGCCTGTTTTCGACTCTATCTCTGAGTCTTTCATCCCATACAGGTCCCCTATGAACCGAAGGAACTCTCTTCCGGTGAGCGATTGATAGATATAGGGTGAATCGGGTATATAGCCTATTTTCGATTTTGCCTTCTCGGGGGCTTGTTGTACATCTGTTCCATCCACGAGTATGTTTCCGGATGTCGGGCGGAGAAGCCCAACTATCAGCTTGGTGGTCGTCGTCTTTCCGGCACCGTTTGGGCCAATAAAACCGAACAGTTCACCCTTCTCGATATGAAGCGTGAGGTTCGACACCGCAGTCACTTCCCCATATCTTTTGGTAACATTCTCAAGATGTATCATTCGTAGTCCACTATTTTGATGTTCAGTTTTCCAAGCAGGTTTGCGATTGATGCCTGATTTTCGATTCCGCCTTCTGCGAGCATCAAGTGTGTTGCATCGGCTATGTGCTGACCGAAGGTGGCATCTACATCGATCCACTCGCCCACATACACCCTGTTCCAGGCATGATAGTAGAAAGATCCAGCGAGATATACTACTCCAGTCGCTATGGTTGTAGGAATCCCGGCGGAACGCAGAAGAGCAGCGAGAAGAACTGCATGCTCATTACAGTCTCCCCGCTTTGTTGCCAGAACATCCACAGCAGATGGAACAGATACGGTAGGTGACTTTTCAAGGTTGTCATAAACCCAGTCAACGACTGCGTGCCACTTCTCCAGGGGGTCGGTCTGGCCCTTGACTATCGAGTCGGATGTGGCCTTTATTCTGGGGTGATCAACCTGAACAAGGGGTTCGGAACCAAGGTATGTTTCAAGATGCTCTGGAATTTGTTCGGTTTCAGCTTCAGGCTGAACTGTTGTTATCTCAATCTGCAGAGGTGAAGTACTGACAATGTGTTGTCTGTTGTTTGATATCTTTTCTGGGTCGAGCTCGACTCCTTCAACCTCTACCTTAAGATAAGTGACAGACCTTGGATCAGCAATTAGCTTTTCAGTTGGTATCGAAAACAGGGTGAGCAATTCTACTTGTCTCTCCGCATTGGGCAGCTTCTGTGCCAATTCTCTTGGCTCCTCCACGATGAGGAGGCCCATGGGTCCTTCCTGCCTCAGAACTTTGCCATTGTCGTCTGCCCACATTTCCATTCTCGTTCCAAAGAAAGTTAGTGCCATATGGGTGGTCTCCAGAAATTCTCCTCTGTGTTTGATTTGTTGCGAGCCAAGGTGTTTTATCCACATCTTCGTGGGCTGAAAGGCGCTTGGATCAAAGACAGTGATGGCGATGCTGTCGCCCTCTTTCAATTTTTTCTGTTCGATTAGCGGCGCCACCGAAAATGGGAGGTATGTACCCTCTGGAAGGTCGAATTCAAGGCTCTGGATTTCTCCCTGGGAGATAAGCTTGACCTCCATGCTATTTCCGACGACCTTCCCTTCGGCTCTAAGGGACTGATGTTTTGACCGGATCTCAAATGAAAAGGATTCCACTGCGTAGTTCCTGTCACATTGAGCACGCACAAACGTCTTCACGTCCTGGTCAGTTCCCAAAAGGCCGAAACGCATGTAGGACGATTCTATGGCCTGGTATCCGGTATCTGTTTCTCGGGTGATGGACATGGTGTAGCCAATCTTGTTGCCGGAGAGATAGATTGACATCCACTCGACGCTGTCCTCTCCGGCATAGGAGATCTCCTGGACAGGCTCGGTTCTGCTGGGGAGGTTTCTCTGGATGAGAAGAGCCATCATGAAGAGCCAGATGGCGGAGATGGCAATAAAAAAAGCCCTGAAGCCGAATGATTTTCGCATCCTTTTCACCCCTTGGAACTCAAATTATACCAGATATTTGCGGCAAGTCAAGACGCCCCTCCCGGCCCCACTCCACCGGAAAATAGAAAATAAGACTTGAAACCACGAGATTATACGAGATTGACACAGATACAAACAATATCCTAATAACTAAACCCGAACCATATGAGAATCTTGTGATAATCTGTGAAATCTGTGGTTGCAGGTCTTCGAAATTCCGAAATTGAAAACACTTGTAACCACAGATTAGACGAGATTACCACAGAAAAACCATATCCTAATGTCAAAACATGAAGATGAGGAATCTTGTGAGAATCTGTGAAATCTGTGGTTGCAGGTCTACGAAATTGCGAAATTGAAAACACTTGTAACCACAGATTACACGAGATTACCACAGAAAAACCA
>SOJN01000036.1 GCA_004376575.1 candidate division TA06 bacterium
CTCCTCCCACGCACCCATCCCCGGTTCAATATGGTTCAATATTGAGCAATCTTCTGCGGTTCCAAAATCTTTCTTGTGATGTATCTATTTATCCTTCGCCTAATCGGCTTCCCGCCTCCGCTGTCCCTAGCTCCGTCGGGCTTCGCGGGGGACTTCGCCCGACTCAGCGCTACCCCCTTAGTCGGGCTTGCGTCTTGTATGGCTCCGAAGGACCACTGGACTCCTCCAGAATGACACGAGGGGTGAGTAGGGAGAGGCCTATTCAGTTTAGTCGAGGACGGTGCCGTCTTGGAAGACTATATGTCCGTCGACTATGGTGATGTAGGCTGCGCCCTCAAGTTCTCTGCCGACATAGGGTGAGTTTCTGGATCTGGATTCGAATTTCTCTGCGTCTACCTTCCACTTCACATTCAGATCGATGATCGTAACATTTGCTCTTGAACCTGGCTTCAGAGTCCCTGCACCCAAGTTGAGTATCTTCCCCGGGTTGCAGCTCATGCAGGCTATCGCCCTCTTAATCGAGACGCCCTTCTTCTTCACCACTTCAGTCAGGACCAGAGCCAGTGCTGTCTCCAGGCCTATCATGCCAAATGGTGCAGCTGTGAACTCAGCCTCTTTTTCAAAGAAGGCATGGGGAGCATGATCTGTTGCCACTACATCTATGGTCCTATCCCCAATTCCCTCAATCAGAGCATCAACATCTTCTGCTGTTCTGAGCGGAGGATTGACCTTCAAGTTTGTATCGAAGGAGGATATCAGATCATCAGTGAGTGTGAGATGGTGCGGAGTAACCTCGCATGTTACGGGCAAACCGTCCTTTTTTGCTACCCTCACCAGCTCCACAGACCTTCTAGTCGAAACATGCGCTATATGCAGTCTTCCACCTGCGTACCTGCACAGTGCAATGTCCCTCGCCACCATCATCTCTTCCGCAACTGAGGGCCACCCATTCAAGCCGAGCTTCGTGGAGACGAACCCTTCGTTCATCTGGCAGCCCGTGGTCATATCTGTATTCTCGCAGTGGGATATGACTGGGATATTGAACTGCTTGGTATATTCGAGCGCCCTCCGCATTATTTCAGCATTCATAATTGGACTGCCGTCATCAGATATGGCAACACAGCCGGCCTCAACCAAGTCACCAATCTCTGCCAGTTCGTTGCCCCGTCGCCCCTTGGTGATTGCTCCTACAGGAAAGACACTACACTTCCCCCGCTCCTTTGCTCTTTCAAGTATGAACCTGACTGTGCTCTGGTCATCTATTGGAGGCGCTGTATTCGGCATGCAGCAGACAGCGACAAAACCTCCCTTGACGGCTGCCCTCGTCCCAGACCCAATCGTCTCCTCATCCTCTCTCCCCGGTTCCCTCAGGTGGGCATGCATGTCAATCAGACCCGGAACAACTATCTTGTCAGAAGCATCGATAGTGACTGCGCCCTTTGAGGCTATTGACCTGGAAACTTTCGAGATTTTTCCGTTCTTGATGAGCACGTCCTGAACAGTATCAACGTTTGAAGCTGGGTCAATGACGCGACCACCTTTGATCAAAAGTGAAGTCTGGCCCTTGGATTTTGGTGCCCGGACGCTAGTTTTCACGGTCCCTTTCCTCTGTTTGTAGTTCCTTTTCAGGACTTTCACCACCAGTTAGCAAGTAAAGGAGAGCCATCCTCACCGCCACACCGTTCGTCACCTGATCTAGTATCACCGACCATGAACCGTCTGCCACATCAGGATCAAGCTCAATCCCTCTATTGATAGGCCCCGGATGCATTATGACCACGTCTTCTCTTGCTCCCCGTAGTCTCTTTTTGTCTATACCATAGAGTCTTGCATATTCTCTTACTGATGGAAACAGACCTGTATCCTGACGCTCCAACTGTATCCTCAATACATTTATGACGTCCTTGTCTTTTATAGCCTCGTCGATATTGTAGTAGACCTGTACTCCCAACTTGTCTGCATGCATTGGAATCAGGGTCGGTGGGCCACACACTGAGACTTCTGCTCCCATCGTCTTCAAGCCCCAGATGTCGGAGCGAGCAACTCTTGAGTGTTCGATGTCTCCCACGATGAGAACCTTCAGACCATCCAGTCTGTTCAGCCTCTCTCTTATGGTCATCATATCGAGAAGCCCCTGCGTAGGATGCTCATGAGCGCCATCGCCAGCGTTTATGACGGATGCACTCAGCCTTTTTGCCAGAAAATGGGCTGCCCCCGGAGCTGAATGGCGAATAATCACCACATCAATCTTCATAGCTTCAATATTCCTGGCCGTATCAAGAAGGGTCTCCCCTTTCAATATGGCTGAGGATTTTGCAGATACATTTATGGTGTCAGCAGAAAGCCTTTTTGCAGCAATATCAAAAGAAGCTTGCGTTCTGGTGCTCGGCTCAAGAAACAGGTTGACAATAGTCTTTCCACGGAGTACCGGAACTTTTCTTATGGGCCTTTCACTTATTTCTTTGAAAGACTCCGCTGTGCCCAGCATGAGATCTATCTCCTCCCGACTCACGCCTTCAAGGCCGAGGAGATCCTTCCGCTCAAACTTCATTCCCGCAACTCCTTCAGTATAACAGCATCCTTCCCGTCTACCTCTTTGAGCATTACATCAACGGTCTCGGAATTTGAAGTTGGAACGTTCTTGCCTACATAGTCAGCCCTTATGGGAAGCTCTCTGTGTCCTCTGTCCACAAGCACGGCCAGTTGCATCGACTTTGGTCTACCAAAATCGATTATCTCGTCCAGGGCTGCCCTTATCGTCCTTCCAGTGAAAAGAACGTCGTCCACAAGCACTACTGTTTTGCCGTTCACATCGAATGGGATCTTTGTCTCATGAACCACCGGCTGGGTACCCAAAGTAGTGAAGTCGTCTCTGTACAGGGTGATGTCCAGGATTCCGACAGGAATTTTGACCCCTTCTATCTCCTCTATCAAGGCAGCCAGTCTGTGGGCCAGAGAATCGCCCCGGTTTCTTATTCCTATAAGATATAGTCCCTCAGTTCCCTTGTTACTCTCCAGAATCTCATGTGCAATCCTGATGAGAGCGCGTCTTATGTCATTCTCGTCCATTACCTTGCCTTTTTCCACGGCAGTCATGGCAGTTCCCTTCGCCAAAAAATAGCCCTCCGCACTTTACATGCGCAGGGTTAGCTCATTTCCTAACCGATACATTGTGTCCCTTTCTAGCCTCTCTGGACTAGACTTAAAGGCTTCCTTTGGAGGCTTCTATATATGTAACACTCAAATCAGGCCAAAGTCAAGAACAAATTACTACACATCTTGCCTTCTCGAGGCGACCCAGACCCCCAAGGAGCCACCCGGGGGAATATGGCAAAAACCCCGGAAATCTAAATCCGGCCCAGTCTGCCCCGACTTTGCATCGACACAGCATATCACCAACATGTAGGGTGGGACCCCATGTGGCGCCTTCCCACACTGTGAGACCTTTTTTTTACACCATGCAACCATCAATTGCACTGTCGTAGTGTCAGAACACAAAATGGCCGTCAGCTGGTACTTAGCGCACGAAAGGTGCAATCCTTGAAACCAGGAAATTCCAGAGACCGAAAATAGAAATTCGAAAATCGAAATTAAGAGCCTAAAACGTGTTTGGGACTTGGTGCCAGATAGCTGATGACTGACAGCTGATAGCCATCGCACAGCAGTTTCGGTGTTAATTTCCTAGTTTCGAAGGTGGGGGGAAGGGCTGTGAGGAATTTCGTAATTTCGAATCATCGGCTGATGGCCGAGAGCTTCGGTTCTTCAAGCAAGTGCTTGGTTTATCGCGACTGCGGCCAGACGGGGGGAGAAGATCTCGGTGAGAACATCAAGCCCTTTCGATTTGAGCTGGATGAGCACCTCATGGACATCTGATTCCCTCAATCCGAGCTGTTCTCCCAGACTTGTCTTGCCAAGGTAAACCGGGGGGCCTGTGTACACGTTTCTGCCCTTCTCCAACGCAACCAGTCTATCACTCAGATCCAGCACAGGACCAAGATCGTGCGAAATGAGAACCACAGTCCTGCCCGATGCTTTTATTCTGAACAGCAGGTCGTAGACGAAATCTCTGCCTTTCTGGTCCAGGCCAGCAGTTGGTTCATCAAAAAAGAGTATCTGGGGCTCATACGCCAGTGCACAGGCCATTGCCAGTCTGCGCTGTTCTCCATATGAGATTTCAAAAGGAGAGCGTTTGCCGAAATCCTCATAAGGCAGCCCAACAAAACCGAGTGCAGAGGCTGCTTTCTCCTCCGGCTTCTCTATGTCAAAGTTCTTAAGCCCGAAGATAACCTCATTCAGGCAACTGTCTGTGAAGAAAGCCCCCTCGGGATTCTGGAACACAAACCCTATCTCTCGTCTGAGTTTGCGCACATCTCCACCTCGGGGCACCTCAAACCCATTGACCAAAAGAGAGCCTGATGTGGGCCTGAAAAGACCAGCGAGCATAAGAGAAAGCGTGGTCTTACCTGATCCATTCGGTCCAACAATCCCAAGAAATTCTCCTCTTCTTAGATCGACGTTTGCGTGCTCTACCCCGATCTTTTCACCTGGCAACCCTTTTTTGTAAACGTATTCACCGTCAACTAGATGAACGGTATCAATCCAGGGCTTCTCATTCGCGGGGCTCTTTGCAAAAAGAATCTCCTCATCCCTCTTCTTTGCTGTACATCTCCGCCTCTTCCATACTGAATCAACCAGTTCATCAATACCGGCCGGTCTTGGGATCACTTCAATTCCCAGAGTGACCAGCTCGTGGGCCAGCTCTGTCAGGCCTGATCTAATGTAGCTAGCATTCAAAAACTCCGCTGCTGGGCCATCGTAGGTCTTCCTTCCACATTCAAGGGCAACAACATGATCACATCTCTCTATCTCCTCTCTCTCCTGGGTAATCAATATTATTGAGGGCTTTGGCTCCGACGTCTGAATGAGGCTCCACAATCTTTCCACCTCATGCCTGTCAAGATGGGAGGTGGGCTCATCGAGTATGAGATACTCCGGACAGAGAACAAGAATAGAAGCAACCGAAACAATGCCCTTCTCGCCTTGAGAGAGGTCACGCGGAGATCTATCCTTCAGCTCAGAAATGTCCAGAAGGCGGAGTACTTCATCGACCCTTCCTCTTATCTCCGGACTCTCAACTCCGATGTTCTCCAGACCGAACGCAACTTCTCTCTCCACAGTAGTGGCCACGAACTGTGAGTCCGGGTTCTGGAAAACCAATCCCACCTTCTTCCTGATCTCCCAAAGCGACTCAGCATCCACAGTGTCCAGGCCATCCACGCTCACAACTCCAGCATCTGGCTTCAAAAGGCCATTCGCCAGCATTGCGACGGTCGACTTCCCGGCGCCATTGTCGCCAAATATCGCGGTCATGATGCCTTCACGGAAGACAGCATCAAATCCGGCGAGCGAGGGCCGGCCTTCCCTGTAACTATGGGAGACGTTACTGAACTCAATCATAACTTACACGCTATACGCTAAACAATAGCTGTCAGCTCTCAACCATTAGCTACCAGCAACCCAAAACCTCTGAACCACAGATTATCATGAATCAATTGTAAGAGGCAAGACATAAGATAGCTATCAGCCACCCAACCAGAAGCGTCGGAACATCCCCTATCATGTCATTGCGAGCGATAGCGAAGCAATCTGGCACAAGCAGATCCTTCGACTCCGTGCTTCGACGACGCTCAGCACGTCGCTCAGGACGAAATATCCCTCATCCCGTCCAAGGACGGGCTGGCCCTATTTCGTTTTCGGGGTTTGGATGATGAAAGCCGAGGAAGTGTGCTCCTCGGCTTTCACGGGGTGAGGTGGTTTATTTTTCCTTCTTTCTTCTACCGCGTTTCTGCTTTTTCCCTTCTTTTGGCTTGAGGCTTACCAGCTCAAGTATGGCCGTCTCAGCACCATCGCCCTTTCTCCGGCCCAGTTTCAATATTCTAGTATATCCACCGGGCCTACCAGTGAACCTCGGAGCTATCTCTTCGAAAAGCTTCTTCACCACTGACTCATTCTTGACCGTCTTGAGCACGTGCCGCCTTGCAGCAAGGTCTCCACGAAGAGCAAAACTTATCATTCTCTCAGCTGTTCTCCTGGCCTCCCAGGCCTTAGGAAGAGTAGTGATGATTGACTCCTTGGCGAAAAGCGCTGTGGTCAAATTGGAAATGAGCGCCTTCCTGTGCTCCATTGTTCTACCCAGTTTTTTCCCTCGCCTAAGATGCCTCATCGCTGTCCTTCTCCTCTTCGTCCTTGTCTTTGGCGAGGACCTTCGATACGTCCATGCCAAAGTGGAGGCTATATCCTTCCAGGACTTTGGCCAACTCGGCAAGAGACTTCTTCCCGAAATTTCTATACTTCAGCATCTCCGATTCCGTCTTCTGCACAAGATCGGCAAGAGTCTTTATCTTCGCAGCCTTTAGACAGTTGCCAGATCTTACTGACAGCTCAAGCTCTTCAACATTCGTCTCGAGCAGTTTCCTCAGTGACTCTGTCTCCTCGTCCACTTCTTCAACCAAAACCTCCGGTTCCTCTTCGAAGGTCATGAAGAGGAGCATATGATCCTTGATTATCTTTGCTGCGTGGGCAAGCGCATCAGAAGGAGATATCGTCCTGTCAGTCCATATCTCGAGTATCAGCTTGTCGTAGTCAGTTCTCTGTCCGACACGGATATCTTCAACTGTATAGTTCACCTTCGCCACGGGCGAAAAGAGCGCATCCATATTGACTACTCCTATTGCCCGGTGCCTATCCTTCAGTTGCTCGGCGGGTACATAGCCTCTCCCCGTTTCAATGCTCAGTTCCATATCCAGCTTGGACCCGTCAGCGAGGGTGGCTATATGCAGATCTGGGTTCATTATCTCAACCGCGGGATCTTTCTTAATATCTTTCGCCTTCACAACCTTTTTGCTGGCGATCTTAAGGTAAAGCGTTTTACTGGTGTCCTCAGTCATCTTTACCCTGAGCTTCTTGATGCTCAAGATTATGTCTGTAACGTCCTCCAGAACACCTGGAATCTTGGTGAACTCGTGAAGGACACCCTCTATCTTCACAGCAGTCACGGCAGCGCCTTGAATGGAAGAGAGTAATACCCTCCTCAGACCATTTCCAATGGTAAGACCGAAGCCCCTCTCAAGAGGTGCAATAATGAATCTACCATAATCTTCAGTCAGCGTTTTCTCTTCCGCCTCTACCTTCTTGGGCATCTGCAAAGGTTTTAGCTTCATACTTAGATGCCTCCCCTTGGAAGACCAAAGCCACGTCCAGCTTCAGGCCGGTTACTTCGAGTAAAGCTCGATAATCAGTTCTTCCTTAATGGGAAGAGGTATCTCTTCCCTCTTGGGCATTTCAACTATGAGCCCTTTCATGCCCTTTCTATCCAGAGACAACCACGCGGGCATACCCTTCTCACTCTTCTTTTCAAGACAAGGTTTTATTATGGCATTCAGACCCTTGGATCGAGTCTTTAACGAGATGTCATCACCCTTTTCCACTAGATAGGAAGGAATATCCACTATCCTGTTGTTGACCTGGAAATGTCTGTGTCTGACCAGCTGTCTTGCCGCAGGCCGGGATGGTGCAAAACCGAGCCTGTACACAACATTGTCAAGCCTCCGTTCCAGGTACTGGAGAAGAAGATCTCCTGTAACCCCTTTCCTTTTTGCAGCGTGCTCATAGTATCGATGAAACTGCCTCTCTCGAATGCCGTATATTCTCCTTGCCTTCTGTTTCTCCCTGAGCTGAAGGCCATATCCAGAGACCTTCCTTCGCATTCTCTTTTTTTTCTCCCCAGGCGGGTATTGTCTCTTCTCCAGTGCACACTTGTCACTGGAGCACTTGTCACCCTTCAGTAGAAGCTTCACTCCCTCCCTTCTACAAAGTCGACAAACAGGTCCTCGATAAGCTCCCATTTAACCTCCAATCCAAGATTCTAGAAATTAGGAAAATGAGAAATTAAGAAATTCAAACCACAGGCCTCACTGCTCACAACATCCAGATACGCCTCTGGATTGCCTCGTCGCCCTAAAGGGCTCCCCCTCGACTGGCACTGGGGACTGAATATGCCTCGCTCCATCTTGCGATGGATCGGGCCTATTAAGCTCGCAATGACACAGAGAGGCATGTTCTTCCATTCATGTTTCGCGTTTTTCAATTTCTCAATTTCCAGTCCGTCTTGAGGTTTTCAGTTTCTCAATTTCCAGTCTTTGGTTACACACGTCTTCGTTTCGGTGGCCGGCAGCCATTGTGCGGTATAGGTGTCACGTCCTTAATGGCTGTGATGGTCAGACCTGCTGCCTGGAGAGACCTTATTGCCGCCTCCCTCCCGGATCCCGGGCCCTTCACCCAGACCTCAACCTTTCTCATGCCCAGGCTCAACACCTCCTTTGCACATTTCTCTGCTGCAAGTTGTGCTGCGAATGGTGTAGATTTTCTCGAGCCCTTGAACCCTATAGAGCCAGCGCTCGCCCAAGCGACCGTATCTCCTTTACTACCCGTGATTGTTATGATGGTGTTACTGAAAGTCGCGCAGATGTGCGCCACACCAAGCGGGTCTACCTGTTTCGCTTTTTTCTTCTCTCTTCTCGGACTGCTCTGAGGCATCGTCTATCCTTTCTTTCCAAGCCTGACCTTCTTCTTGACCATTCCGGAAGTCTTCTTTGGTCCCTTTCTTGTTCTCGCATTGGTCCTCGTTCTCTGGCCTCTTACTGGAAGCCCCCTTCTGTGCCGCATACCTCTGTAGCATCCAATATCCAGCAGCCTCCTGATATGCCGGCTTACCTCTGCTCTTAGAGCCCCTTCAACCTTGTAGCTAGACTCTATCTCTGTTCTGAGCTTGGTGACCTCTTCCTCCGTCAGGTCTTTCACCCTTCTGTCGGGATCCACTTTGGTCACATTCAGTATCTTCTGTGAAGAACTCGGGCCGATACCATAGATGTAGGTGAGACCCACCTCAATCCTCTTGTCTCTTGGTAGGTCAACTCCAGCGATTCTTGCCAAATCCGTCCTCCTCTTTGGTTAGCAATCTCTCACACAGAGATAGTGGATTCTATTCCCTTTATCCCTGTCTCTGCTTATGGCGCGGGTTCTTGCATATGACACGTACGACACCCTTGCGCCTGATGATTTTGCAGTGGTCACAGATTTTCTTTACTGATGCACGAACTTTCATCATGAAGCTCCCATTCTTACAATTATTCCCCTACTACTTAAATCTATATACTATCCGCCCTCGGGTCAAATCATACGGCGACAGCTCGACCGTCACTCTGTCGCCCGGTAGAATCCTTATGAAATGCATCCTCATCTTTCCGCTTATATGAGCAAGGACCTTATGGCCCTTGTCGAGCTCTACCCTGAACATTGCATTTGGCAGAGCTTCGATGACAGTCCCTTCTATCTGGATACCTTTCTTCTTGGCCATCAGGCTAACCTTCTGATAACTGATTTCACCTTTTCATAAACTTCACCGACGGTCCCATCAGCATCTATTTCACACAAGAGACCCGCTTTCGCATAATATTCCTTGACTGGTTTTGTTTGCCTCCTGTAGACCCTTAGCCTTTCTCTGATTGTCTCCTCTCTGTCATCATCCCTCAGTACCAGAGCTCCCCCGCAAGAGTCGCAGATACCATCCTTGCGGGGAGGAACCGTCAGGAGGTTGTACACAGCTCCACACTTCAGACAGACCCTTCTTGCGGAAAGCCTCTTCACGATCACATCATCTTCAATCTCAAAGGCTAAGACAGCGTCTATCTCTGAACCTTTCTCCTTCAGTAGGAGATCGAACTCCTGAGCCTGAGCCACAGTCCTGGGAAAACCATCCATTATGTATCCAGAAGATGATTCTTCTTTCTCAAGTCTCTTTTGAATGATTTCCAAGATAGTCCCGTCAGGCACGAGTTCGCCCCTCTCCATTATGTCTTTCACCTTCTTACCCAGTTCTGTCCCGAGACTCACTTCTTCCCTGAGTATATCTCCAGTTGATATTCTCGCCGGCCCATAATCCTCAGATATCTTTTCTGCCTGCGTACCTTTTCCACAACCAGGAGGGCCGAGGAGAACAAACCGGAGCAGATTATCACCTTCTTCCTCTTAGCTTCCCCTTTTTCAAGAAGCCCTCATAATGCCTCATCATGAGCTGCGCTTCTATCTGCTGAACCGTGTCGAGCGCGACTCCGACTATGATAAGGAGTGTCGTCCCGCCAAAATAGACAGGAACTCCGGTGACCCTCATGAGATAAATAGGCAAAATTGCTATGAATGCAAAGAATACAGCCCCTGGCAGAGTTATCCGCGTCAGGATCCTGTCAATATACTCTGATGTTCTCGTGCCGGGTCTGATTCCCGGTATGAATCCCCCGTACTTCTTCATGTTGTCAGCCAAGTCCACGGGATTGATGACAATTGCCGTATAGAAATAAGCGAAGAAGACTATCAAAGCAGCATATATTGACGTATACAGCCATGTTCCGGGCTGCATCAGCCCGGAAATAGCTTCAGCCCAGGTCGTCTTCAAAAAGAAACTGGTAAGAGTTGTAGGAAACATTATTATCGACTGGGCAAAGATAATAGGAATCACTCCCGCAGAATTTATGTTAAGCGGTAAATGGGTGGCCTGACCTCCATATATCTTTCTTCCGATCACCCTCTTTGCGTACTGAACCGGTACCCTCCGCTGAGCCTGGGTGATGAACACTACCGCAGCAGTTATCCCAACCATGAATGCGAGAACAAATGCGAGTACCACTGGGCTTAATGCACCAGCAAACAGCTTCCTGAGGGTGTTCATTGCGTATCTGGGGATCTGGTCCAGACATCCTACGAATATTATCAGAGATATGCCGTTCCCGATTCCTTTCTCCGTTATCTGTTCCCCCAGCCACATAATGAATATGGTTCCTGAGGCCAGGGTCAATACAGTAAGCATTCTGAATCCCATCCCCGGGAAAGGAACTACAGGCTGACCTCCTGTGCCCGTGAGCTGCTCCAGGAAGATGCTGATTCCATACCCCTGAACAGCTGCCAGGCCAACCGTTGCATACCTGGTGTACTGGGTTATCTTCCTTCTCCCTTCTTCCCCTTCCTTTTGAAGCTTCTCCAGATATGGTATTACTGCAGTGAGAAGCTGGAATATGATGGAGGAGCTTATGTAAGGCATAATCCCAAGAGCAAAAATGGTCGCCCGTCTGAGGGATCCACCCACAAAAAGGTCATAGAGACCCAGGATCGTCCCCTGCGCCTGCTGGAAGAAGACTCCGAGTGCCTTGGCGTCAATCCCCGGAGAAGGAATGTGGCCTCCGATTCTGTATACAACCAGTATGGCCAGAGTAAAGAGGACTCTCTTTCTCAGATCAGGTATCTTGAATATGTTAGAAAACGTTCTGAACACTTATCTAACCCGGACCTTCCCGCCTGCAGCCTCTATCTTGGCCTTCGCCGATTTGGAGAAAGAGTCTGCGGTGACAGTTAGCACCTTCTTGATATCTCCCTTAGCCAGCACCTTAACAGGAAGACGTGCTTTCCTAATCAACCCTCTTTCTGCTAGCACCCGAGGCCCTACCTCTGAGTCTGGCTCAAAACTCTTCTCCAGATCTTTGAGATTCACCACCTGATAGACTTTCTTTTCTATTGGAGTAAAGCCTCTCTTCGGCACCCGCCTCTGAAAGGGCATCTGCCCTCCCTCGAACCAAGGCCTCGCCTTGCTTCCGCTGCGGGACTTCTGTCCCTTGTGGCCTCGCGTTGCTGTTTTCCCGTGTCCAGACCCGGGACCGCAGCCTACCCTCTTTCTCTTCTTCCTGGCACCTTTGGGAGGACTGATCTCGCTAAGATTCATGACCTCACTCCTCCTCCACACGGACCAGATGGCTCACCCTTCCTATCATTCCCCTTATCTGGGGAGAGTCCTCGTGAACCACAGTCTGATGGAGTCTCTTTATCCCTAAGGCTTTGATCGTCTCCTTTTGATCCTTCTTTCTGCCTATCGCGCTTCTTATCTGGGTTATTTTCAGCTTCACGGCTATGCCTAGCCTTCCTGGAGGATCTCACCCCGGGAACGGGGGAGAGTCTTCCCTCTCAACTTCTCGATCGACTCCGGATCTCTTATGGAGAGTAGTCCATTCATTGTCGCTCTCACCAGATTGGTAGCGGTATTGGAACCAAGAGACTTGGTCAGAATATCTTTCACCCCTCCCAGTTCAAGGACTGCTCTAACCGTACTACAAGCAATGACTCCAGTTCCCTTGGATGCTGGCCTGAGCATGACTCTGCTCGCACCACATCTCCCTTCTACCATGTAGGGTATGGTGCCACCTGCAAGCTGTATCTTGACAATGTTTCTGCGCGCCTCTTCGGTCGCCTTTCTTATTGCCTCGGATATTTCATTGGCTTTCCCCAACCCCGACCCCACGTAACAGGTTTCATCTCCAACCACGACCAGAGCGCTGAAATTGAACCGCTTGCCCCCCTTTACCACCTTGGCAACTCTGTTGATGTTGACCACTCTCTCTGAAAGCTCAAGTGAACTCAGTTCTATCTTCTCCGGCACCAGCTCGCCTCCCTTTCAGTCGCTGTTAGAATTCCAGGCCAGCCTTTCTTGCTGCTTCAGCAAGCGCCTTGACCCTTCCGTGATATTTGTAGCCGCCCTTGTCAAAAACCACTTTCTTTATCCCTTTCTTCAGCGCCTTCTCGGCAATAGACCTTCCCACCTCTCTACTCACGTCGATCTTGTGCCCATTCAGCCTCTCTGAACCAGCTTCTTTTGACAGACTCGATGCAGAACAGACGGTCCTTCCCCTGGAGTCATCCACTATCTGCGCACATATGTTCTTCAGGCTTCTAAAGACCATCAACCTCGGCCTCTCTGGCGTACCCTGGACGCGCTTTCTGACCCGTGCATGCCTTCTCATTCGTGCTTTTCTGACCGCTTTTGTTTTGCCCATGATACCTTTCTACACTCCGGTCTTACCAGCTTTCCTCCTGATATACTCACCCCTGTATTTTATCCCAGTCCCCTTGTATGGCTCAGGTTTCCTGAACGACCGGACTTTTGCCGCAATCTCGCCAACCGCCTGCTTGTCAATACCCCTCACACGTATCAGACACTGCAGGGAAGGCCGGTCAGGATTTCTGGGCACGCTCTCCACCTCAAAGGTGATCCCCTCGGGAGGAGCAAGAACTATGGGGTGACTGAACCCTAGCTGAAGGTTCAAAGCGCTACCCTCGACTTTGGCCTTATATCCTATGCCCTCCACTTCCAGCACCTTCTCGTAACCTTTTGTAACACCTGTCATCATGTTTGCAACGAGACTCCTTGTCAGTCCATGGAGGGACCTGTCAAACCTGTTGTCACTCTTTCTCACTACCCGAATTGTCTTCTCCTCGATTTCGATTTGCATTCTCGGATGGATGTCAAGTTTCAGAACACCCTTGGGCCCAGAAGCCTGGATTGTTCTGCCAGCCTTCTCCACCTTCACACCCTCAGGAATATCTATAGGCTTCTCTCCAACTCTTGACATGCGCAACTCCCCTACCAGACGTAGAAGACAACCTCCCCGCCCACCTTCTTGCGTCTCGCCTGTTTGTCAGTAAGTATACCTTTGGATGTTGACAGTACCGCAATTCCGAAACCACCCATCACCCTTGGTATTTCCGTCGTGTTCGTATACTTGCGCAGGCCCGGCCTGCTCACTCTTTTTATCCCAGATAAGGCAGGCCGTTCGCGTTCATCATACTTCAAGAATATCCTGATAAGGCCTTGCCTGCTATCCTCTATGACGTCTATATCCTGTATGAACCCCTCTGATTGGAGTACCTTCGCGATTTCCAGCTTCACCTTTGAACATGGAACATCGACCTTAACATGCTTGGCCTTGTATCCATTTCTGATTCTGGTTAGCATATCGGCGATAGGGTCAGCCATTGACATATTTAACTCTCCTCCGCACCTACCATGATGCTTTCCTGACCCCGGGTATTTGCCCAGCAAGGGCCAGCTCTCTGAAACATATTCTGCACAGCCCGAACTGCCTATAATAGGCCCTTGCTCTCCCACAACGCTGGCACCTATTGTACTTGCGTGCCTTGAATTTCGGCTTCCTCTTCTGCTTTGCAATTAGGGACTTCTTAGCCAATTGGTCCTCTCCTCATGTCTTTGATGAAGCCTCAGGCTTCAAGCTTTCCATAGCCCTTTTGAACGGGACTCCCATATCACTTAAGAATTCAAATGCCACTTCATCAGTCTGGGCAGAGGTGACTATCGTTATGTTCATGCCCATAACCCTTTTTACACGGTCATACTTGATCTCGGGGAACATGACTTGTTCCTCCACCCCGAAGGAGTAGTTGCCCCTTCCATCGAATGAGTCCACAGAAAGACCTCTGAAATCTCTGATTCTTGGTATTGCCACATTGACCAATCTATCCATAAACTCATACATCCTGGCTCCTCTGAGGGTGACCTTGATCCCAATCGGAGTCCCGGCCCTGAGCTTGAAGTTCGATACTGACTTCTTCGCTCTGGTCACAAGCGGCCTCTGGCCCGTGATTACAGAAAGATCCTCCATAGCAATGTCAATAATCTTTGGATCCTGTGTAGCCTCTCCAAGTCCCACACTCACCACTATCTTCTCCAGCCTGGGAACCTGGAAGACGTTTGTGAATCCAGATTTCCTCATCAGCGAAGGGACAATCCTTTCCTTGTAATCGTCAAGAAGCCTCGGCATCAGCGTCTCCTAGATCATTTCGCCGCATTTCTTGCAGATACGCTCCCTCCTGCCGTCAGCTGACAGGGTGGTCGAAGTCCTCGCAGGCTGTCCGCATTTCGGACACACCACTTTCAGGTTGGAAAGCTGTATCTGCCCTTCCTTTTCAAGAATACCGCCTTGCTGGCGCATCTTGGTCGGCCTGGTATGTTTCTTGCGAAAGTTTATGCCCTGTACGATGGCAGTGCTCTTGTCTGGGAAAACCTTCAGGATCCGGCCCCGTTTTCCACCATCGTTTCCTGTAAGCACAACGACCAAGTCATCTTTTCTTATCCTTGTAGACAACCTACACAACCTCCGAAGCAAGAGATATGATCTTCATGAAATGCCTTTCCCGGAGTTCCCGTGCCACCGGGCCGAATATTCTCGTCCCCTTCGGCTCCTTCAACTCGTCTATCAGAACCGCTGCGTTCTCGTCAAATCTCACATATGACCCATCCATCCTTCTGTGTGCCTTCTTGGTCCTCACGATGACGGCCCTGTGTATACTCCCTTTCTTTATCTGGCTACCCGGCATAGCATCCTTGACTGATATAACCACCACGTCTCCCAGCCGAGCATACCTTCTGCGCGTGCCCCCCAGAACCTTCACACACATGCCTACTCTTGCGCCTGAGTTATCCGCTACTGCCAGCCTTGTATACTCCTGAATCATCCTTACCCCTCACCAATCACACATCTCGCGTACCCGGTTATCACCCTCCCCTTCATCCCTCCCGCCCGGGCCGTTTCACGCCCGCTCGTTTCACGAGCTCCCCCAAGGGAGGGGAAGATGCGCGGGTATTTGTAGTTTGCAGTTTGAATTCTCCTATTCGGCCTTTCGAACGACTTTAGTAACTCGCCACCTCTTGGTCTTGCTCAGAGGCCTCGTCTCGACGATCTGGACCATATCACCCAACTGACAGCGGCTTTCCGGGTCGTGAACTACGAACTTGCTCCGCTTGGTGACTATTTTCCGGTACAGCTTGTGGGGCACTCTCCTCTCCACAAGAACCACCACAGTCTTGTCCATCTTGTCGCTGACCACTCTTCCCTGTTTCGCTCTTCTTTTACCTCTTTCCACCTTCGTCTTCTCCCTCGCCAGTTCTGGAGGAACGTATTCCTGATTCGCCCTCTCTCATGATTGTCTTCACTCTCGCTATCTCACGCCTCAGTTGCCTGAGCTTGAGGGGGTTTGGTATCCCCGGCGACTTGTTTCTGAATCTCAGACTGAAGAATTCCTCCCCCAGCTCGTGGAGCTTCGTATTCAGCTCTTCAGGGGTCATCTCTCTCAGCTTCTCGATATCTCTCATTTCAGACAGCCTACCCCCTCACCACCAGTTGGGTTTTTATGGGAAGTTTTGCTGCCGCGAGCTTGAAAGCCTGCTTAGCCTGGTCGGCATTCACCCCTTCAAGCTCGAAAAGCATTCTCCCCGGCTTTACAACACAAACCCAGAATTCCGGCGGTCCCTTTCCTTTCCCCATTCTCGTCTCAGCCGGCTTTTTTGTCACCGGCTTATCCGGGAAGATTCTTATCCACATCTTTCCCGAGCGCTGCACAGATCTCGAGATAGCCACCCTGGCCGACTCTATCTGCCTTGCAGTAATCCATGCGGCCTCCAAGGCCTGCAGCCCATAGTCGCCAAAGTCGACTTTGTTGCAGCGGGTTGCCTTCCCCCGTCTTCTCCCCCGTTGCTGTTTCCTGTACTTGGTTCTCTTGGGCATCAACATCTTCAAGTTCCTTCAAAAAGGATTCTTCTTACTCAAGGGAGACCATGTCCCGGCCCTCTGGGCTCTGTCCTAAACGCTTCCTCCTCTTCTGACCTTCCCAGCACCTCTCCCATAAAGATCCAGACTTTCACACCTATCGTCCCATATGTCGTTTTGGCTACCCTGCACGCATAGTCTATGTCTGCTCGAATTGTCTGGAGGGGAATTCTCCCATCCTTGTACCACTCCCTTCGAGCAATTTCAGCACCGGCAAGTCTTCCCGAACATGCCACCTTTATTCCCTTCGCACCCATCCTCATTGAAGAGACAACCGCCCTCTTCATCGCCCTCCTGAAAGCAATCCTCTGTTCAAGCTGCCTGGCTATGTTGTCTGCAACAAGGTGCGCGTCCAGCTCAGGAATCCTTATCTCCTCTATGTTCAAGTATATCTCTTTGCCTGTAAGGTGCTTCAACTCATCCCTCAGACGATCAACCTCAACACCCTTCCTACCGATGACTATGCCAGGCCTGGCAGTATGTATGGTAACAGTGACCTTCCGTGCGGTCCTTTCAATCTCTATTTTACTTACAGCAGCTTTCTTCAACCTTTCTCTCGTATACCCTCTCACCTTGAAATCCTCATTGAGCAGCCCGGCGTAGTTCTTCTTGGCAAACCATCTAGAGTCCCAGTTCTTGATGAAACCAAGCCTGAATCCTATCGGATGAGTTTTGTGCCCCAAAAGATCTCCTTTCTGTCTCCTACTTCTTCTCGTGCTCAGCTACCACTATGGTCACATGGCTTGTTCTCTTCCTTATCCTGGTCGCCCTCCCATAAGCTCTAGGCCTCCACCGCTTCATGGTCGACCCAGGATCTACGCGGGCCTCCTTCACAAAAAGATCTTCCATTTTGAGCTCACCCGTTCCCACCACCTGTATGGCATTTGACGCAGCAGACTTAATCACCTTTGCGAGCATCACTCCCGCAGCCTTGGGAAGATATCTCAAGTATTCCAAGGCATCCGGAACGTCCTTCCCCTTGATGTGTTCCATGATAGGCCGAGTCTTCTTCGCCGAAAATCTCACATATCTTGCTACAGCGCGTCCTTCCATGTTCAACCCTTATACCTTCTCACCTTTGTGGTCTTCTCCTTCTTCATGCCCGCATGTTTTCTGAACACTCTTGATGGAGCGAACTCGCCAAGCTTGTGCCCCACCATATTCTCTGTGATGAACACAGGCAGGAACTGTTTTCCGTTGTGAACCGCCAGGGTATGCCCGACGAATTCAGGAGAGATGGTTGACCGTCTGGACCAGGTTTTTTGAACCATCCTCTGGCCCATATTGTTCATGTCTCTTATCCTGGCCAATAGCTTTTCATCTATGTAAGGCCCCTTCTTGACAGATCTAGCCATGCATCGACCTCACTTCTTCCTTCTCCTGATTATGTATCTGCTTGATGACTTATTCTTTTTCCTTGTCCTGAACCCCTTTGAGGGAATCCCCGTCCGACTGCAGGGATGTCTTCCCCCAGAGCTCTTCCCTTCTCCGCCACCCATGGGATGGTCGTGGGGGTTCATGGCCACCCCGCGTGTTCTTGGTCTGCGTCCCAGCCATCTTGATCTCCCTGCCTTCGCGCTTACCGTGGATTCATGATCTATGTTACCCACCTGTCCGATAGTCGCATAACAGTCAAGCCTGATAAGCCTCACTTCTCCAGATGGAAGTCTTACGTGGGCAAAAGAACCCTCCTTGGCCACAAGCTGAGCAGAACCACCCGCGCCCCTCACCAGTTGTCCACCTTTGCCCTTGGTAAGTTCGATGTTGTGTATGTCACTGCCCATAGGTATTTCCATGAGCGGAAGCGCATTCCCCGTACGAATAGAAGAACCCGGGCCCGACATGACCACATCGCCCACCTTCAGGCCTGCTGGAGCGAGTATGTATCTCTTCTCCCCATCCCGGTAGCTGAGCAAGGCAATCCTCGCTGACCTGTTGGGATCATACTCGATTGCGGCAACTTTCGCCTCAATGCCAAGCTTGCCCCTCCTGAAATCCAGAATCCTGTACCTTCTCTTGTGCCCCCCACCTCTGTACCTCACCGTCCGCCTTCCCTGGTTGTTCCTTCCGCCAGACTTCTTCAAGGCCCTGAGGAGTCTCCTCTCAGGCTTCTTCTTTGTTATCTCTTCGAAGGTGGGACCAACCTTATATCGAAGAGTAGAAGTAACTGGTTTGTATTTTTTTGTACCCATTATTCTTAGCTTCCCTCAAAAATCTCTATCCTGTCACCTTCTCTGAGCTTGCAGATGGCCTTCTTCCAGTCGGGTCTCTTCCCTTCGAACCTTCCCATCCTCCGCTTCTTGCCTCGCGAAGTGAGTACCCTGACGGAGAGAACCTGCACCTTGAAAAGCTCCTCAACTGCAGACTTTATCTCAAGTTTGTTTGCCTTCCGGCTAACCTCGAAGCAGTACTTGTTCTGTGTCTCTTTCAGTCCAACAGCTTTTTCTGTGAGTACTGGCCTGAGTATGATGTTCCTTGCATCTTTCACTTTGATAGCACCTCTTCCAACTGGTCCACCGATTTCCTGGTCGCCAGAAGACGATTACACTTCATAACATCGAGAGCGTTCAAGTCCTTTGCCATCTTCAAAACCACGTTGGGAAGATTTCTGGCTGACAGCTTCACATTGTCGCACTTTTGGTGGATGAGAATCAGGCACTTCGAATCAGATGGAATCTCCAGCTTCTGCATCAGTTCCACAAGAGTCTTAGTTCTGGGTTTTTCTATCTGTAGATCCTCGATTACCACCACTCTTCCCTCGCTGGCGAGGCTGGTGAGGGCCGACTTCAGAGCAATCCGCCTCACCTTTCTCGGTACGGAACTGGAATAGTCTCTGGGTTTTGGCCCCATGGCCACACCGCCACCGACCCATATCGGTGAACCCCTGGTTCCCACTCTTGCCCGGCCGGTCCCCTTCTGCCGCCACGGCTTGGCTCCGCTATACGCCACGTCACCCTTCGTCTTTGTAGAGGCGGTCCCTCGCCTGATGTTCGCAAGATACCCTTTCAAGGTGTAGTAGAGTGCACCTTCCTTCACTAGAGCACCAAATATCGAGTCTGGGAGGTCAAATTCGCCAGTCTTCTTGCCGTCCTGAGTGTATGAGGTCGCCTTATGCATTGCTTACCTCTGAGATTTCCTGATGAAAAGGTAGCCCCGTCTTGCTCCCGAGACTGACCCCTTAACCACCAAGAGACTTTGTTCTTGATCGATCTTCAAAATCTCAAGATTCTTTATGGTGACCCTTTCGTTCCCCATTCTGCCGGGCAGCTTCTGACCTTTTATCACTCTGCTGGGATTGGCAGAAGCTCCTATGGAGCCGGGAACGGCGTGGGACATGGAGCCGTGGCTTTTTGGGCCGCCACTGAATCCATGTCTCTTCACCACACCTGTGAATCCTCTCCCCTTGGAGAAGCCTGTGATATTAACCTTTTCCCCTTCCTTGAACATTTCTACAGTGATCTTCTGACCCAGTTGGAAATCCTTGGAATCTTCAGTCCGAAACTCTGCTATGCACCTTTTCGGGGTCACAGATGCCTTTTTGAAGACCCCTGACATAGGCCTGTTTGCCCTTTTTCTTTCCCCGTAGGCCAGCTGGACTGCACAATAGCCGTCCTTCTCTTTCGTCCTGACTCCCACCACAAAGCAGGGTCCTACCTCAATCACGGTGGCCGGGATCGCCTTCTGGCCGAGCAAAAGCTGAGTCATTCCTATCTTTTTTCCTATGATACCGTCCATGCTATCAGAATCCTGGTAACTAGTCTCTCGATTGATAAATTCGATGACGAATTCATTCACTCAAGACTAGTGCTGAGTGAGCAACCTGCGACAACGTCCCTTGAATGGAACGTCACTGTATTTGCGAATCGAATCACTAGGTTTTGATCTCCACATCCACTCCAGCCGGCAGATCAAGTTTCATCAGCGCATCCACAGTCTGAGGGGTGAACTGGGTTATGTCTATGAGCCTCTTGTGAACCCTTATCTCAAACTGCTCCCTGGACTTCTTGTCCACATGGGGAGACCTGAGCACGGTAAACACCCTCCTGTCTGTAGGAAGAGGAATGGGTCCGGAAACTATCGCTCCAGTCCTTTTCGCGGTCAGAACAATCTCCTTTGCCGACTGATCCAGTATTGCATGGTCGTAGGCCTCAAGCCTTATCCTGATATTCTCGCTCGGCATATCTTACTCCAATACCTGTGTTACCACTCCCGCACCAACAGTCCTGCCACCCTCCC
>SOJN01000037.1 GCA_004376575.1 candidate division TA06 bacterium
TAGAATTAGCGCTTATAAACTGAGTCGGAATGATGACGCTTCAAGACATGATCAGGACCCTGGATGACTACTGGGGCAAGAAGGGCTGTCTAATCTGGCAACCCTACAGCAGCGAAGTGGGTGCAGGAACCTTCAACCCTGCGACTTTTTTGCGGGTGCTTGGGCCTGACCCATGGAAGGTCGCATATGTCGAACAGGGTAAGAGACCAAGGGACGGCCGCTACGCCGTAAATCCGAATAGAGTCTATCAACACCATCAGTACCAGGTCATCCTCAAACCTTCTCCTTTCGATATTCAGGATGTTTATCTCAACAGCCTGAAATCGCTTGGTATCAAACTCTTAGATCATGACATACGCTTTCTGGAGGATGACTGGGACGCTCCGACGCTTGGTGCATGGGGCATCGGGTGGCAGGTCTGGCTGGACGGGGTCGAAATCACTCAATTCACATACTTCCAGCAGGTCGGTGGACTCGACCTCGAAGTCATCCCGGTGGAACTGACATACGGCATAGAAAGAATCGCCTGCATCATTCAGAACAAGCCCAGCATCTTTGACCTCCAATGGACGGACACGGTAACCTGGGGCGATCTGTTCAGGAACAATGAAATCCAATACTCGCGCCTGAACTATGAAGAGGCAGATGTCGAGCTGCATTTTCTCCTCTTCGATAAGTTCGAAGATGAAGCCAAAAGGCTCATAGACGAAGGAATGTATCTTCCTGGGTATGATTACGTCATCAAATGTTCACATGCGTTCAATATTCTCGAAGCCAGAGGTGCAATCAGCGTCACGGAGCGCGCTTCATACATAGCGCGTGTGCGCAAGCTGGCAAGACGTACTGCACTGGCATATGTGAAGGCAAAAACTGAAGGTTGATAAAGAATGCCACCTTTTCTTCTGGAAATAGGGACCGAGGAAATACCAGCCTCCTATCTGCGACCTGCCGCAGAACAGATGAGGAAGGAACTTCTCAAATTCCTCGATGACTCACACATAGACCACGGGGACGCAAGAATATACCATACTCCTCGAAGGCTGGCTGTCCTCTGCGAGAATGTCGCTCCAAAGCAGAAGGATACGAGCATTCTGGTCAGCGGCCCACCCACTTCATCTGCATACGGTGAGGATGGTAAGCCAACCAAGGCGGCAATCGGGTTTGCCAGAGCCCACGGTGTGGACATCCGTGCCCTCAAGACAAAGAAGACGCCGAAAGGAGAGGTGATCGTTGCTGAGGAGCGGAAGAAAGGGAAAACTACATCTTCAATACTATCCGAATATGTCCCAGAACTCCTGACAACCCTCTACTTCCCGAGAACCATGGCATGGGAGGCGAGCAGGTTCAGATTTGCCAGGCCAATCAGATGGATCGTGGCTCTTCTGGGTAAGAAGGTTGTAAAATTCAGTGTTGCAGACGTGAAATCTGGAGACAAGACGCACGGTCACAGGTTTCTCTCACCCAAATTCAAAAGAATAGAAAATCCAGAAAACTACGAAAAGACCCTCAACACCATGCACGTAATCGCAGACCCCGAAAAACGGAAGAAACTGATTCTTTCAATGGTCAAAAAGGCTGCAACGGCGAAGAAGGGGGTCCCCATAGACGATCCTGAATTGCTTGAAGAAGTCAGTGGCCTTGTAGAGGAGCCAGCCGTCGTGGTCGGCACCTTCGACGAAAAATATCTGGCCCTTCCCAAAGATGTGGTAGTGACAGCCATGAGGGAACATCAGAAGTATTTTTCCGTCCTAGACAAATCCGGAAGACTCCTACCATACTTTGTGGCAATAGCGAATGGCAAAACGACAAAGGCCAACCACATAAAGAAGGCTCACCAAGCCGCTCTGATGTCCAGACTCGAGGATGCATCCTTCCACTGGCAAGAAGATACGAAACACAAACTGGAAAAAATGGCAAAGGGACTCAGGCGGGTAGTCTGGCAGGAGAACCTCGGGTCCTTATACGATAAATCGGAGAGACTTGTGGAACTTGCCAAACATATTTCTTTGCGCATAGAGGACGCAGACTCAAAAACTGCGGAGAGGGCTGCATTCCTGTGTAAGGCTGATCTTGTCTCAAATATGGTCCGTGATGGTAAAGAGTTTGCAAAACTCCAGGGAGTGATGGGGAGGGAGTACGCGCTCGTTTCTGGAGAAGACAAGAAAGTGGCAACTGCAATATATGAACACTATCTGCCAAGGTATCCTGGCGACTCACTCCCTAGAACTCTTGAGGGAGCAATAGTCTCCATAGCCGATAGGCTGGATAGCATTGTCGGTTCATTCATAAACAATAAGATACCTACCGGTTCTGAAGACCCCTATGGCCTTAGACGCCTGGCCAACGGAATGATCTCTATCATAGCTAAGAAGAAACACCACCTGTCTCTGACTTCACTGATAGCTACGGACATAAGCCTTTATGAAGAGCAAAAGAAAGGCTGCATAACAGACAGGAACGCCCTCGGCTGTTCTCTTTTTGGTTTCTTCACGTCGAGAATGGAGGCCTTTCTTGAGGAAAAGGGCATAAGGCATGATATTACAGATGCCGTCATGGCTGTTGGGCTTGATGACCTCTACGATGCCGCTGAAAGAGCTATGGCCATTTCTAAGTTCAAACAGAGCGAAGAGTTCAAAAGCCTGGTCATGGGGCAGAAGAGAGTGGCAAACATACTCAAGGGGGTGGAGATTGAAACCAAGCTGGATAAATCTGCGCTGGCAGAGACTGAGGAGAAGAGACTCTTCACTCTAACAAAGGAAATAGAAGCCAAACTCCAGCAATCGATTCGAGAACACGCTTATCAGGAATCCTTAAAAATACTCCTTTTGCTCAAAGACCCCATTGATCAGTTCTTTGATGCTGTATTGGTGATGGCAGAAGATGACAAGTTGAGAGCGAACAGGCTGGCACTCGTAAAGTATGTTGCTGAGAGGTTCAATACACTGGCAGACTTCTCCAAGATTGTTATCGAGTGAACCAGAACTCAGCGTGCGGGCACCATCTGGGTTTACCGTCAACTTGAGAACGTAAGTCATCCATTCCTAACATTGGTTCATCTCGTGTTCTGCATACTGTAGCGTCTCAGTTCGTGGTTGACAGGGCCTTTTCCCGGTGCTAAGCTAAATCTTTTGTGGGGTGGTCGGATGGGCAACATCGAGCCCGGACTATACCTAGTCTCGACGCCAATAGGGAACCTTGAAGACATCACGCTCCGAGCGATCAAAGTTCTTAAGTCTGTCGACCTGATTGCCGCTGAGGACACAAGAAGAACAAGAATACTACTAAATGCTCATTGCATAAAGGCGAAGCTCATCTCCTTTCATGACCATAACAAAGAAAGGAGAGCTCCTGAACTGATAGGCAAGCTTCAGGAACGCGGTACTGTCGCAATCGTCTCAGAAGCAGGAACACCGGGCATTTCTGACCCCGGATACTACGTGGTCAAACTTGCCCTTGCTCAGAACATCCCGGTGTTTCCCATACCTGGTGCCTGTTCGATTATCGCGGCACTGGTAGCATCCGGTCTTCCAACGGATAGGTTTCTCTTTGAAGGGTTCCTTCCACGGAAGGCAGGCAAGAGAAGGGCGAGGCTTGAACAACTTGCAGATGAACGTAGAACCATAATCCTGTTCGAGTCTCCTCAGAGGCTGTTACGCACTCTGGACGAAATGAAAGACATCATCGGCAACCGCGAATGTGTCATAGCAAGAGAGATTACCAAGAAGTTCGAGGAGTGGAGGAGGGGAAGGCTCGAGGAGATCATTCTATACTATGAGAAGAAGGGGACAAAAGGAGAATTTGTAATACTCCTGAAGGGAAGAGAAAGTGATTCCTGAAAGCGTAAAGACACAGACAAGGAATTTGCTTAAACCACTCACAGATGCAGTGGAACAGACAAAACTCCCTCCCAATCTACTAACCTATTTGGGACTCATTCTGTCCGCTCTCACAGGACTGGTTTACTGGAAAGGCCCGTTCCGGTTTGCAAGCCTGTTCCTGCTCTGTGCTGGAATCGCTGACATACTCGATGGGGAAGTGGCGAGGAGATCGGGCCAGGTTACAAGATTCGGTGCCTTTCTCGATTCAACCCTTGACAGGTACTCAGAATCCTTCATCTGGTTGGGAATACTCCTGAGGTACTGGTCTTACGAAATGGTAGCCGCTCAGATATTTGCTTTCTTTGCGCTGGTGGGCTCTCTGCTTGTCAGCTACACGAGAGCGCGCTCATCCGAGATGGGACATGAGACGAGACTGGGTCCCCTGGAGCGACCAGAACGGATGGTACTCATCTTCATTGGCACACTCTTCGGAATGGATGTGTTCGTATGGTTCGTTCTGGCACTTGCAGTTCTCACCAATCTCACTGTGATAGTGCGCATCGCATACCTCTCGCGCCAAAAGGAGTTGAGGTAGCAATGATAACACCAAGGAGGTGGAAATGCCGGAGATAAGAGTTGCCATAATAGGAGTGGGCAACTGTGCTTCCTCGCTCGTTCAGGGTGTTCACTACTACCGAGGTCTCAAGGACGAAGCACTGATCCCAGGTGTGATGCATACCAACCTGGGAGGCTACAGAATCTCAGACATAAAATTTTCAGCATGCTTTGACATTGATAAGAGAAAAGTGGGTAGGGATCTTGGTGAAGCAATTCATACATATCCGAACAACACGTACAAATTTGCGCAGGTACCCCGAATGAACGTGAAGGTGATGCGGGGAATGACCCACGATGGCCTTGGCAAATACCTGTCAGAGATTATCGAGAAGGCACCAGGGCCGACCTGCGACATAGTGAAGGTTCTCAAGGAGTCAAGGACCGACATGGTCATTAACTACCTGCCAGTGGGGAGTGAAGAGGCTACCAAATGGTACGTGGAACAAGTTCTCGAGGCAGGCTGCGGATTCATAAATTGCATTCCGGTGTTCATAGCGAGCACCAAGTACTGGCAGGGAAGGTTCAAAAGAATGGGGCTCCCGGTTCTGGGCGACGACATAAAATCCCAGGTGGGAGCGACAATCCTCCACAGGGTCCTCACCAACCTTTTCCTGGACAGGGGAGTGAGGCTTGAAAGAACCTCTCAGCTCAACGTCGGAGGAAACACCGATTTTCTGAACATGCTGGAGAGAGCAAGGCTGGAGTCGAAAAAGATTTCGAAGACTCAGGCTGTCACATCGCAAATACCTTATGACATTGGGAGCGACAACATCCACATAGGTCCTTCGGATTATGTGGCCTGGCTCACCGACAGAAAGTGGGCATATGTGCGAATGGAAGGGAAGTCTTTTGGCGATGTCCCATTGAATGTGGAGCTCAAGCTGGAAGTGTGGGACAGCCCCAACTCGGCCGGAGTCGTCATTGACGCCATAAGATGTATGAAACTGGCGCTGAACAAGGGCTTATCCGGTCAGCTCACCGCTCCATCCAGCTATTTCATGAAATCGCCACCCATCCAATATCCGGACGAAGAGGCAAGAAAGAAGACCGAGGCTTTCATAAGAAGATATGGGAAAAAACGCAAAGCCAAGTAGATTGTCGTTGAGCAAAGGGCTTTTCATAACCTTTGAGGGAATTGAAGGTTCTGGCAAGACTACACAGGCGGAAAGGGCATTTGAAGCCGTGAAGCTGGGTGGCCATAGTTGTGTATTCACCAGGGAACCTGGTGGCACCGAGGTTTCAGAAAAAATCAGATCTATACTTCTGGACAAAGCAAACTCGGAGATGACACCCATTTGTGAACTCTTTCTCTACCTGGCCAGCCGATCTCAGAACATATCTCAGACGATCAAGCCTGCACTGGAAAAGGGAGATATCGTAATTGCAGACAGATTCTCAGATTCGACAGTCGCATACCAGGGAGGAGGCAGAGGATTAGACAAAGAGATGATAAAAACATTGAATGATCTGGCAACTGACGGCTTAAAACCCGGCCTCACCGTACTGGTAGACATCGACCCCGCCAAGGGCCTTGACCGGTCAGAATCAAGAGACAGGATTGAGATGGAGAGCATAAATTTCCACAGGAGGGTCAGACGCGAGTTTCTGAGGATAGCGGAAGAGGAACCGAAAAGAGTAGCAACTGTCGATGGAGATAACGATTCTGACTCAGTTCATGAACAAATCATGACCATAATTCGTCAGTATATTACAGGACAAACCAGACCAGACGGAGGATAGTATGAAAGCCAGGAAAGCATTTCTACCGGTAATGGTGGCAGCATTCGTCTGTATAGCGGTCCTCCTCACCTCCTTTGGCTTGAAGGCTGAGAAGGACGGCTCATTGATGCAATCACTAAGGCTCTTTAGCGAGATCTTGAGCAACGCCCAATCCAAATATGTCAGGCCCATCGATGCCGAAAAACTGATTCGTACTGCAATCGACGCCATGCTTAATGAGCTTGATCCACACTCCGTGTACATGGACGAAGAAGAATTCAAAGAGTTGAGGATTGGCACAAAGGGTGAGTTTGGAGGATTGGGGATAACCATCGCGCTTGCCAAGGAGATCCTGACAGTCATCTCTCCACTAGAAGACACACCAGCGATCAAAGCAGGAATACATGCAGGGGACAGAATTGTAAAGATCGAAGGCAAGTCAACTAAAGGTATCACTCTCAAGGAGGCGGTCAAGAAACTGAGGGGCAAGCCGGGCACCAAAGTGAATATTACCATAGAGAGAGAAGGTCTTGAGGAACTGCTTGAATTCACTATTGAACGGGCCATCATCAAGATAAAACCGGTTCCTTACTCGGGCATGGTGAGCAAAGATGTGGGCTACATACGCCTTGCTCGCTTCTCCAGAGATTCAGGAATACAGGTTGGCCGTGCCGTAGACTCCCTGCGCACAGTTGGTGCAAGGAAGTTCATCATCGACATCAGGAACAATTCGGGTGGGCTTCTCGACCAGGCCGTGCAAGTCTCAGATGTCTTCCTGGACAAAGGTGAAGAAATCGTTTCCACAAAGGGTAGAATTCGCGGTTCCAGCAGAAGATTCCACGCCAGGAATGCATCAAGGATAAAAGATGCTCCACTGGTTATCCTTGTCAATAAGGGCTCTGCAAGCGCTTCTGAAATCCTGAGCGGCGCGGTGCAGGACTGGGATAGAGGACTGGTTGCGGGTACACCCACTTTCGGCAAGGGGTCAGTTCAGACGATCATACCCATCAGCACAGGAGGCGGTCTCAAGCTGACCACTGCTGAGTGGTACACGCCCTCAGGGAGGCTAATAAACAAACCGCACAACCCAGACGAAGATGAGGCCGCCGAGGAGGACTCCACCGATGACAGTGAGGAAGAGTTCCATACCATCGGAGGACTCAATAGAATCGTCTACGGCGGAGGAGGCATCACGCCAGACATGGTACTCACCCCTCCGGAGTGGACCGAGTTCGGAACAGAGTTATACAGGGACAGGAGATTCTTCAACTTCAGTGTGAAGTTCACAGCGGCGCACAAAGGTATCAAAAGACCGTTCAAGGCTACGGAATCGACTATAGATGAGTTCAAGTCATACTTGAAAGATAATGACGTTACTCCTTCTGCAGCAGAGCTGGATTCCACCCTGGACTTCATCGCCTGGATGATCGAGCAGGAGGTATCGAGCTCACTGTGGGGCACGAGCGAAAAATACGAAGCGATACTTTCGGGGGACACGTGGGTGAAGGAGGCTATCGCCCTCCTCGAGATATCACATGCACCCAAGGACCTCTTCGCTCTGGCCGAGAAAGGGAAGGCTGTTGAAGAATAAGCGTGAACACCTGTGGCTAACTAGACACAATTACATTCGGAACGTGAATTGCCCATTGTTTCCGTAATCTAATCTGCCTTTGACCTCTGGGGTTCTCGGACGTGCCTCATACATACTGGCCCTTGGTAGCGGTAGTAATTGGTATTGTTTCAGGGGTTTCATCTGGCGCTTTTGGCATTGGCGGCGGAGTAGTAAACAAGCCCCTCCTCAGGGTTTTTCTCCGCGCGGCTCCAGGGCTTGTTATCGGGTCTCCCATACCGGCCCAGTTCTTTGGTGCAACCCTCGGCTCAATCTCCTACTTCAAGAAAAGGATGATTAACTTCAGGCTTGTCTGGCTTGCCACACCATTTGCAATCGCCGGAACCATCCTGGGAGCATGGTTGACCAGCTTCTTGAACCTGGACTACCTCATGGGCTTTCTTGTACTGGTCGTCTTATGGACGGGCAGCAGGATGATCGGGAAGTCATTTAGAATCAAGGCACACGAGCCAGAGGAATGTACGGCTGCAGGCATGTACAAGGTGGCGCCCACAGCATTCGTAGCAGGGACAGTTGCAGGTCTACTTGGAGTAGGCGGTGGGTTCCTTCTTGTCCCTGCCTTCAATATGGTCCTCAAGAGAGAGATAAAGGAGTGCATCGCATCTTCGCTCATGATTGTCGCGCTAACAGCCATTCCAAACGGGATTATCCATTGGGCTCTGGGGCACATAGACTGGAATCTTGCCTCTTCCTTGCTTGTTGGCCAGATGATAGGAGTCTGGTTTGGCACCATCTTCACCATCAAGTCTCATAGAAAGCTGGTGTATTTTCTTTTCGGACTTTTTCTCATAATCGTGTCGCTTACCCAGGCTCGCCTTGAGATATTGAATACACTCGGGGGGTCATAGATTGCGGAGATCGAATGCATTTGTCTATCTTGTGCTCTTATTTGCAGCCTCAACTGATGCGAAACTTGTGGCCACATCACCCATACCTGAAAGCGTGGAACAGGGGAAGACGCTCACGGTGAGAGCGATTTTTGATACACCGCCCGACTCAGTCAAAGGCGAATTCCTGGGCAAAAGCGTTACATTCTTCCCGCTCGACTCCCTGACGTACAGAGCCCTCACGGGGGTCCCGGTAAAAAGCACGCCGGGAGATCATGAGTTCGTCGTCTACTCTTTCGGGCTGCCGGAAGGAATAGAAAATCTGAATCCTGTGAATATGAAGGCTCGCCTGACAGTTACAGTTCTGAAAGCCGACTTCAAGAGAGATACGATCAGCCTGCCCAAGCCCCTGATGAGCCGGCTCACTTCCCAGAATCTGACAAAAGAGGCCAAGAAGCTCGGCCCCAAGTTCAGAACTGTTTCTGTCCAGAAGATGTGGAAAACCCAATTTCTGATGCCTGTACAGGGAACCATAACGTCTCCATTTGGCGCTTATCGAGTGTACAATGACGGCAAGATGTCATGGCCCCACAAGGGCGTGGACATTGCAGCTCCCGAACGAGATTCCATACTTGCGTGCGCAGATGGAGTCGTGATTCTGTGCGAGCATATGTTCATCCATGGAAATACTATCATGATGGACCATGGGCACGGGATTGTATCTGTCTACTGTCATCTCAGAGATGCGGCGGTGAAGGTGGATCAAAGGGTAAGAAGAGGCAGCTTCATTGGCACTATAGGGCAGACAGGAACAGCGACCGGCCCACACCTTCACTGGGGCCTCTCGGTGGGCAACGTTCGTGTGGACCCGGTCGAATGGGTCGAGCGAAACATAGACTAGATGACTCCTCCCTATGCCCGAGGGAAAGAATGACAAAGGTGCTTTTGCTGGGAGGTATTCTTTCAGAGCTTTATGCCCTCGCAGCATTCCAAATTCTCACCCTCACCTATCTGCTTCTGTCTCCCTTCCACCCATTCCGCACCTGCTATGGAAGAACAGGCAAGCAGGTCCCTGTTCTGCTGATTCACGGCTACCCGAGCAATCCTGCTGTACTCTGGCCTTTGATCATAAGATTGCGAAAGAAAGGTTTTACCAACGTCCACGCCATTACACTCATCCCTTTTTGGGGTTCAGTACGCAACTGGGCAAATCAGATTTCACGCGCTGTAGATGGAATTCTTGCTCGGTGCAGATGCGACACAATCGACATTGTGGCCCACAGTATGGGTGGCCTTGCCGCCGCCTATTATCTGAAGTACCTTGGAGGAAAGGAGAAGGTCCGAAAGTTCCTTCCCCTTGCCACCCCTTTCCGGGGAAGCCACATTGCATATCTAGGACCGGGGTTCTGCACGGTCCAGATGTGGCCCCGCAGCAAATTCCTAACGGAGCTTGACTTCAAGCCTGAAGATGTACCAAAGGTTGACATATATTCATTCAGGGCGGGTCTGGACGAATGTGTAATCCCTCACAGCTCACCAATTCTGGATGAGCCGTCAAAGAACATTCAGTTTGAATACTTGGGTCACGCGAGCATTCTGTTCAGCGAAAAGACGGCGCAGACAATCATCCAAGTGCTTGCACTGTAGATGATTTTTGTTGCGACCAGTGGCCATTTTTGCTATATTAGGAAAGCCTAGGTGCATCAAATGGATAAGATTATTCAGATTGTACGAGGGATGATCCAAAAAGATCGTCTATTTGAAAAGGGTGACCTTCTATTGGCTGCCGTCTCAGGAGGATGCGACTCAGTATTCCTCTTAAGATGCCTTTGTCTGCTCAAGGACGAACTGAAAGTAGAACTGAAGGTGGCCCACCTCAACCACATGCTCAGAAAAGAGGAGGCCGAAAGGGATGCAGAGTGGGTGAAGCGGCTATCTGATGAGCTTTCTGTCGACTGCGTTGTGGAGTCTGAGAATGTTAGGGCGTTTGCAGAAAAGAACAGTCTTTCCCTCGAAGAGGCCGCCCGCGTGTGCAGATATGATTTTCTAGAAAAGGTGAAGCACAAGCTAGACGCCGACAAAATAGTCCTGGGCCACACTGCTGACGACCAGGCTGAGACACTCCTTCTCCGCCTTCTCCGAGGTTCAGGGAACACCGGCCTCGCGTCTATGACCCCGAAGCGGGGCCACCTTGTCCGGCCGCTGTTGAACCTCAGAAGGCATGACATAAGGAAGTATCTTGACAAGAATGGGTTATCATACATTGATGACCCATCAAATCTTGATTTGAGATTCACAAGGAACATCATAAGACACAAGGTCATTCCACTGATAGAATCCAGCATCAACCCTGCTGTCGTTTCTGTTCTGGCGAGAACCGCATCTATACTTTCAGAAGAGGATGTACTTCTCGAAACCAATGCACAAAAGGATCTTTCGAGAGCTGGAAAATTCGAGGGACCATATTTGAAACTGGACTTAAAGGCAATGCAGAATATGGGGGTGGCCAGAAGGAGAAGACTGCTCAGGGCAGCAATAGGTGCCCTCAAGGGCGACTTGAGGAACATCGGTTCCGTACACATTGATAAGACCCTTGAGTTAGTTGACTCTGGTTCAGCCGGGACCAAAATCAACATCCATTCGCTCGAGGTATACAGGGACTACGACAGCATTATTCTTGGAAGGAGCGTGCCAATGGCTGCCCTTCAATACGAAAGACAAGTAAATGTCCCTGGTATTACCACGGTAGAGGAAGCAGACCTCGCCCTCTTATCGTCTATCACGAACTCCGCTCATGTAAAGATCGACTATTCAGCGTCGCACAGAGCTTACTTCGACCTCGATCATCTCCTCTTGCCCCTCTGTGTCAGAAACAGAAGGCCTGGAGATAGGCTCGTTCCTTTTGCCCGGAAGAAACCCAAGAAGTTGAAGGAAATCTTCATTGACGACAAGCTGCCTCGCAGAGAGAGACACTCAATCCCGATCATCCTGGACAGGGGAGGCATCCTCTGGATACCTGGCGGGAGAAGATCGGATAGAGCTCCGCTAACATCAAAGACAGAAAGGGTTCTGTGCATTGAGGCCAGGAAAAGTTCTCATAGAGACTGATGACATAAAGCAAAGGGTCTCTGAGCTAGGCGAAGAGATATCCCGGAACTACCATCACGAGAAGCCTGTTCTTGTGACAGTCCTGAAGGGCGGGGTTATCTTCGTTTCTGACCTCATAAGAGAGTTGAGTATTCCCGTGGAGCTTGATTTTGTATCCGTTTCCAGCTACAAAAAGAGAGAGAAGGCTGGCCCGGCAAAGATAGTGCAGAACCTCTCGGGAAGTGTCGCAGGTAAACACGTAATCGTTGTAGAAAACATAGTTGATTCCGGTTCAACGCTTAACCGCATTCTTCAAGAACTGAAGGACAGGGGAGCAGCCAGTGTCGAGGTCTGCTGCCTTCTTGACAAAAAGTGTAAAAGGAAGGTTGATGTAGACATCAGATACAGGGGCTTTATCATACAGGACAACTTTGTAGTCGGCTATGGCCTCGATTACAATCAGAGGTTCCGCAATCTTCCGCATATCGCACTTCTTGAGTAACGTCCCGCTTTGGAGGTGGAAAGAACTTGCCAGACCTGAAGAAGAAAGAATCCCCTAAGTCACCCCTGCTGGAGAAGCTTGGTCCTTGGAAAGCCATCGCTGTCTGGGCCATCCTCCTTCTTTTCATAGCGTTGTTCTGGAAAGTGTTCCTGCAAAGGAAAGCATTTGAGGCGGAGATACCATTCTCGCAATTCCAAGAAGAAGTGGCCGCGTCAAACGTGGAGTCAGTCAACATAGTCGAGAAACAGATTTCAGGCGAACTCAAATTTCATATGACAGTCACATCCCAGGGAAAAGAGATCAAGGTCGTCAAGTTCAGAACCTATATTCCTTATGAAGATCCAGAGTTGGTGACAAAACTCGTAGACAAAGGAATCGTTGTCAAGAGCCAACCCTCCTCCAACATCTGGAACACAATGCTCCCATGGCTAATGCTCGTAGCGGCAATTGTTGTCTTCTATGTTTTTATCTTCAGACAGATGCAGTCCGGTCCCAATAGAGCCTTCACTTTCGGTAAGGCCCGGGCCAAGAAGATGGACAGAAGTACGGTCCGGGAGACTTTTGAGGATGTCGCCGGCGTCGACGAAGCCAAACAGGAACTGGGTGAAGTTATTGACTTTCTCAAGTCCCCCAAAAAGTTTCAAAGACTGGGTGGAAAGATTCCCCGCGGTGTACTCCTTCTAGGTCCCCCCGGCACAGGCAAGACCCTCCTGGCCAGAGCAGTAGCAGGTGAAGCAGAAGTTCCGTTCTTCAGCATATCAGGTTCAGACTTCGTGGAGATGTTCGTGGGCGTTGGCGCTTCGAGAGTCAGAGATCTCTTCGACCAGGGGAAGAAGAATGCTCCGTGCATTATATTCATAGATGAACTGGATGCAGTCGGCAGGCTCAGAGGTGCGGGTCTTGGAGGTGGCCATGATGAGAGGGAGCAGACTCTGAACGCTCTTCTTGTGGAGATGGATGGGTTCAATCCGAACGAAGGAGTTATTCTTCTTGCGGCAACCAACAGGCCTGACGTGCTTGATCCCGCTCTTCTCAGAGCAGGCAGATTTGACAGGAGGGTTGTCGTGGACAGGCCTGATGTGAAAGGAAGAGAAGGCATACTCAAAGTCCACACCAGAAAAGTTCCCCTGGCTGATGATATGGATCTCGCTGTGCTAGCAAGGGGCACTCCCGGATTCTCCGGCGCTGACCTTGCAAACCTGGTAAACGAAGCTGCCCTCCTTGCCGCTAGACACGACCAGAACAAAGTGACCATGCAGGACATGGAATACGCTAAGGACAAGATCCTTATGGGTGTCGAGCGCAAAAGTCTGCTCATAAGCGAAGCTGAAAAGAAGAACATAGCCTTTCACGAGGCAGGCCACGTTCTCGTCTCCAAGTTCATGCCCGAAAGCGACCCCATCCACAAGGCGACGATCATCCCGAGAGGAATGTCCCTGGGACAAACACAAAAGCTTCCCATTGATGACAGGAGAACCTACTCCAGGTCCTACTGTGTCAGTCAGATGACTGCCCTGCTCGGAGGAAGGGCCGCAGAGATTGTGGCTCTGAAAGACCTGACCACAGGTGCCGCCGACGACATAGACAAAGCAACGGAGCTTGCCAGAATGATGGTCTGCGACTGGGGGATGAGTGAATCCCTGGGGCCCCTCACCTTTGGCAAGAAGGAAGAGCAGATTTTCCTGGGAAGAGAAATAGCAACCCATCGAGACTACTCTGAGGACACGGCGAGACTCATAGACAAGGAAATTAAGAAGATTGTTGAGTCTGCCCAGGCGAAGGCTCTCGAGATTGTTAGGAAAAACGAGTATCTGCTGAGAGCCGTGGCCGATGCCCTTCTGGAAAAGGAAATACTGAACGCAGATGATATCGACAGAATCGTAGGAGAGACGGATAAGGAGAAGGTCGGTGGACAAGGAAAAAGCAAAAAAAGCAGTAAGGCTGCTACTTGAGGCAATCGGTGAAGACCCAGACAGAGAAGGCTTAAGAGAGACTCCTCAAAGGGTAGCAGAGATGTACGCAGAGGTATTCTCCGGTGTGGGTAAGGACGCCAGGAGGCAGATCAAAGCATATAGTGTGAAGAATCAGGACGAGATGATAATCGTGAGAGATATCCCATTCTATTCTGTTTGCGAGCACCACCTCCTTCCTTTTATTGGCAAGGCGCACGTGGCCTACATACCAGGTGACAATAGAATCACTGGTTTTGCCAATCTTGTTTCGACAATAGAAATCATAGCAAAACGACCCCAGCTTCAAGAAAGACTGACTACTGAAATAGCTGATACTCTAGCCGAGATCCTGAAGCCTCTCGGGATTCTGGTTGTCGTTGAGGCTGAGCATCTTTGCCTTTCCATGATGGGGGTGAAGAAACCAGGTGCCCTTACAGTAACCTCAGCCATGAGGGGAGGGATGAGAAAAGAGGCGACAAGGGCTGAAGCATTCAGCCTCATAAAGAGCGGAAGATAAGGATTGCGGATGGTGAAGACTTCAGGGAACCACAACATCAGAATAATGAGGCTGGATAGTAGTGATGAGGCTTTTGACGAAGTGAGGCGCATTGGGGTGGACCAATATGCAGTGCCCATCCTCGCTTCCAAGGCTTTCGGGCTATCGATCAAAGTGGAGAGTCTTGATTGTGCCCAGAGCAACATAATAAAGCAGACCGCACTTTCGGTAGGGGCAGACGCTGCCGTCGCCCGCCCGGTAATCACAGGTTGTTCGGAGAAGACCGACCTGATACTTTTCGCCAACCATAGACAGATGGGGGAGATCACGAGAAGGCTTGAGGTCCAGCCTTTTGGCCTTAAGCAAATTGCGCAAGGTTTGAATGAAGTACTCAGCCACAGTTCTTGCAGGCACACGTTGAGTCTCCCAGGGTGTGAACTGGACCTCTCGGAGAGAACGTACATCATGGGAGTACTGAACGTTACACCGGACTCTTTCTCCGATGGAGACCAGCATTTTGAGTTCAATGAGGCAGTTGATTGGGGGATGAAGATAGCAGATGATGGTGCTGACGTCATTGACATTGGAGGTGAGTCCACCAGGCCGGGCTCAGATGCAGTAGGCGTCGAAGAAGAACTGGCCAGAGTGATCCCGGTCATTGAGGCCCTCTCCAGAGACTGTGAGGTCCCTCTATCAATAGATACTTGTAAGAGCAAGGTGGCAAAGGAAGCGGTCAGGGCAGGATGCAAAATTGTGAACGACATCAGCGGACTCACCCTCGACTCACTCATGGCAGAGACCGTCGCTCAGACTGGCGCCGCTCTCATTGTGGGACATATCAGAGGTAATCCCAAGACCATGCAGGAGAACCCCCATTATAAAGATGTGATGAGCGAAATCACATGTGAATTGCGACAGCAGGTCCAGTTAGCCGAGTCAAAAGGGGTTGTCCCGTCCCGAATTGTCGTTGACCCGGGAATTGGTTTTGGCAAACGTTTACAGGATAATCTGACAATAATTCGCAGACTGGGAGAACTTAAGTCTCTTGGGAAGCCCATAATAGTGGGGCCTTCCAGAAAATCCTTCATCGGAAAGGTTCTGGATTTGCCGGTTAATGAGAGGCTTGAGGGGACAGCCTCGGCCGTGGCAATAGCAATCGCAAAAGGGGCCCATATTGTGCGGGTCCACGATGTGAAAGAGATGAAGCGTGTGTGTTCACTCGCTGATGCCATTGTCAAAGGCACACCACAACAGTAGCCCTGAAAGCTTCCATGACGGATAAGTAGACAGGACAGCTCACTCTTCAGCCGTTTCAAGTTATCAGGAGCAATCTATGGAGTTTCTACAGTTCAGATTCGTCGATTTTATAGATGTAGTGGTAGTCGCATTCATTGTCTATCAGTTCTTGAGATTCATAAAAGGAACAAGAGCAACCCAGATGCTTATCGGTCTCGGTCTCCTTTTTGTCCTTGCTCTGGTTGCGAACTTCTGGGAGCTTTACGGGTTAAAATGGATTGTGGCTAGCTTCAAGACCATCTGGATTGTAGCATTTGTGATTGTCTTCCAGCCAGAGATAAGACGCGCACTGGCCGAGCTTGGAAGGAGCAGGGTAGTCCGCTTTTTCTTCAAGGTTAGCCCGGTAAGACCAATAAAGGAGGTAGTGAAGGCTTCGGAACTTCTCAGAAGTCGGAGGATAGGCGGACTTGTGGTGCTCGAGGCAGAAGTGGGTCTTAGAAACTACGTTCAGACTGGCACAAAAATAGACGCACGGGTATCAGCAGATCTGATCGCATCCATATTTACTCCCAAATCTCCGCTGCATGACGGCGCGGTGATAGTGGCCGAAGACACGATCTTGGCTGCATCATGCATACTCCCTCTCTCGGACAGTCCTATCCTGGACAAGAAGCTGGGTACCAGGCATCGAGCGGCCCTGGGCCTTTCTGAAGAGACGGACGCAGCGTGCATCGTCGTCAGCGAGGAGACAGGCAGCATCTCTTTTGCGCACAGAGGTAAGCTGATACACGGCCTTACTTTTCTCGATTTAGAAAAGAAACTGGTTAGCGTCATGCCATAGAAAGGACTGGGCAGCGAATGACAACAGATCTGGTGAAGAACTTGAGAAGGTGGGGCTTCGGTTTCGTATTTGTGGCATCGTTTGCAGGTTATCTCTGGACACTCGCCCCCACTGTCTCCTTCTGGGACTGCGGCGAGTTCATTGCTACATCCTACATACTGGGTGTTCCGCATCCGCCCGGGACTCCTCTTCAGATACTGATAGGCAGAATCTTCTCCATGATCCCTTTCTCCAGCGAGATCGCCTATAGAGTGAACATGATTTCCGCGCTTTCCGCCTCCCTGACTGTGGCTCTCCTGTACCTCTTGATTGTGAAGGTCATCGGAATGTGGAGGAAATCATCCAGACTTCCAGACGTGATCATGCAGCATGCTGCCGGCATGGTCGGTGCTTTCACCCTCGCCTTCTCTTTCACATTCTGGGACAATGCAGCAGAGGCCGAGGTGTATGCTCCCGCCTCAGCCATAATGGTTGTTGCCGCGTGGCTTGCCCTCACCTGGCAGGAGAAGCTGGGAACAAACCAGAGCAAGAAAATACTTCTGGTCATAGCCTACATGCTGATGTTGTCCACGGGGATACACCTCACACCGCTTTTAATCTTTCCAGGAATATTCCTTTTTGTCGTGCTTGTGGACTGGAAAGAACTGGCCGATGTCAAGCTCTGGCTCTTAGGCCTGTTCCTCGCATTCATCGGGGTCGCCTCTTACCTCTACCTCATGATAAGAGCCAACCATGACCCTGGCATCAACGAAGTCGCCCCGACCACATTTCGGGCATTGATGGATGTTGTTCAAAGAAAACAGTACGGTCCTATGCAGATGTTACCCAGAAAGACAGATATAGAAACGCATATTGGTGTTATTCCAGCCTACATAGAACAGCTAAAAATCTACTGGAAATATTTCACATGGCAGTTCACCAAGTTCCCCAGGTCTCTTGCAGAGAGTGGACCTGCCGTCGGCTCCGCTATCCGTTACCTTTCTGCTTTAATGACCGGAGTCTTTACCACTGTTGGCGCATTTGGATTCTGGACTCACTTCAAAAACAACAGGAAGACTTTCGCCATATTCGCCCTGGCCTTTCTATTCACAAGTATCGGGTTGGTCACCTATCTCAATCTCAAGTACCTCCCCAGTGACCCCAACCCTCTGCACCAGCCAAGAGAGGTGAGAGAAAGAGACTACTTCTTTTGTGCCTCATTTGTCTTTTACGCATTCTTCATAGGCATGGGTTCGTGGGGAGTGATGCAGTGGTTTTCTGAGCTGAAGAAAAGCATGAGGCTGCAGTTGGCAATTATTGGAGCTCTCTCCTTTCTACTCGTAGCCTCTGTACCCTATTTCTCTAACAGGCACAGCCACGTCAATAGAAGGGGAAATTGGATTGCCAACAATTATGGGATAAACATGCTGGCATCTTGCAGGGATGGTTCTGTCCTTTTCACCAATGGTGACAACGACACCTTCCCCTTGTGGTTTGTTCAGGAGGTGAAAAGGTTCAAGAAGTGGGAGAACAGGGGAGAAAAGGGAACCATGGTGGCGAATCTCAGTCTCTTGAACACGGACTGGTATATCAAACAGCTCAGGAACAGGGGCGTTCCCATAAGCCTGACGGACTGGCAGATAGACAACCTGCGACCACTGAGGCTCAAGAATGGCGAGGTTCTGCTCGTAAGGGATATCGCGGTGAGAGATATTATTGCGACCAACTCTGGAATCAAACTGACCGTGCAGCAGCTTTTTGCCCCCTCCGAGGAATTCGCCAAGCTTGTTCTTGACGACTATAAGCCGAACAAAACTATATACTTTGCTGTGACCGTTTCACAGGGCAATCTGAAACCGTACCGTGATCATCTGGTGATGCAGGGGATGGTATACGAACTCGTGCCTCAGAGAGCAGGGGATGTGATCGACACCGAAAAGAGCCGATACAACCTGTTCGAGCTTTACAACTACTCTTCGATATTTGACAAAAATGTTTACAAGGATGACAATACACAGAAGCTGATCTCCAATTACGTTGCTGGATTTGCAGCTCTGGCCAATGCGTATGAGTCACAGGGGAAATTGGATCAGGCGGCTGCGGCTCTGGAGATGGCTGAGAAGTTTGAGACACCAATGGGGTGGAGAGTGACCTACCATCTAGGCGTCCTGTATGAGAGGATGGGAAAGCTGGATAAGGCCAATGAGAAATTCAAGAAATTCACTGCGTTGAAGCCAAATGACCCGCTGGCGCAGGCCGCTCTCGGCAGGATATACCAGATGGAGCGGAACTACGCCGAAGCTGAGAAGGCGTATGCCCATGCCACCAAGATTAATAAGAACCATCCCAGCGGATATGCGGGTCTTGTCTCCTTGTATCTGGAGATGGGTGACACCGGCAAGGCGAGAGACATCATCCATAACGTATTTCGTGATCCAAGATTGACCAGTAGGTTGATCGCCTTCTTCTCACAGAACGGCGACACTGCCGAGGCAATCTTTGAACTCGACGAGTGGATCAAGTTACACCCTAACGACGAAAAGGCCAAGGAAGTCCGCAGAAGTCTGATTCGTGGGCGTTGATCTCCTGCCTGAAATAGAAAGGA
>SOJN01000038.1 GCA_004376575.1 candidate division TA06 bacterium
CCCTACAAGGTCCTTCCCGGAGGCTGCAGCGGTGCCTGCCACGCAGATTTGCAAAGTTGAGCCTCGGGAGACTTCGCTGGGGCAGGCCCCGTGTGATGCGGGGCTCATCTCAGTTTTTTCAACTTCGGGGCGATGACCAGACGGCAATAGGAAGCGTTGGGGTTGTTCTTGTAGTAGTCCTGATGATAGTTTTCGGCCTCGTAGAACTCGCCTGCTGGGACGATTTCTGTCACAATCTTTTCTTGCAGCTTCTTCGGAAGGGATTCAATCGATCTGGTAGCTGCGTCTTTCTGCTGCGGTGTGTGATAGAAGATGACCGATCGGTACTGCGTGCCTACATCAGGTCCCTGCCGGTTCAACGAGGTCGGGTCGTGTACTTCCCAGAACACATCGAGAAGTTCCTCAAAGGAGATCTTCTTTGGGTCATATTCGATCTGCGCCACTTCGGCGTGTCCGGTGTTTCCTGAACACACCTGCTCATATGTCGGATTCTTGATATGCCCACCCATATACCCGACCTTCACCGACTTAACCCCGTCCAGAGTTTGAAACAATGCTCCGGTGCACCAGAAGCATCCAGCACCGAACGTCGCGGTCTCAAGCCGAGCCGGGTTGGGATGGTCCTCTGCCTTTTCGAATTTTAGAGCGACCGAGTTAATACAGTACCGCAGCCCTGTCGGAGGCGGACCATCGGGAAACACATGTCCAAGGTGTGCGTCGCAGCGGCTGCACAGTATTTCTGTCCGAGCCACACCCAGACTGTTGTCCAGCCGTTCAACGATGTTCTCTTTTCTGAACGGCTTCAAGAAGCTTGGCCACCCGGTGCCTGAGTCGAATTTGCCGTCTGAACTGAACAACTCAAGACCGCAACAGACGCACTTGTAAACACCCGCACCACGGTGATCGTGTAGCTCGCCGGTAAAGGCACATTCGGTGCTTCCTTGCCGGGTGACGCGATACTGCTCGGGGGTCAGGATCTTCCGCCATTCGGCGTCGGTCTTCACAACCTTGTCATTCACCTCCTGCTCTCCCTCTTGCTTTGTGTGTTTCGCATCCGGTGCTGCACAACCGTTGGATGCGATGAGAAACACTGCTGCGACCATGGCCAGGCCGGTGAATAGGAATTTCCATCTAGCTTGTGAGTCCACTTGTTTAACTCCGATAGCATTTCATTTTTCTTTGTAGAAGCCACGGCCTCCAACCCTCAAGCTCATAATACGAACTACAGCCCAGCTGTCAAGGTTCCGCGTGGGGGAGCTCGTGAAACGAGCGGCCGTCAAACGGCCCGGGCGGACCCCGTGTATCTCGCTTCGCGAGAAACGGGGCAAGCAGGTGTGGACTTTTGGACTCATGGCTCTACACGCAAAACAAGTATTGTCATTGCGAGCTGAATAGGTCCGATCCATCGTAAGATGGAGCGAGGCATATTCAGTCCTTCATCGGCGTGAGCCGATGGAGGAGTAACAAAGCGGCGAAGCAATCTGGCACAAGCAGATCCGGAGTTTATCCTGAGAGTATCGAAGGGACTCCGCTCAGGATGACAAAAGCCCGACCCCGGCGCGCATCCCAGCTGGGTACCCATGCTGTCATTCCCGCAAAGCATGCCCCCGACCTGATCGGGGGGCGGGAATCCAGAATCAGGCCAACTCTTCCCACAGGTCTCGCCAGTCTGGATTCTTCCTTTCAATCAACTCCAACTTCCACGCACGGTTCCACTTCTTGATTTGCTTCTCCCTGGTGATTGCAGAAATGATATCATCGTGCAACTCGTAGTAGACCAGGAGGTGCACGCCGTACTTCTTTGTGAAACCTTCGATGATGTCCTTTTTGTGTTCCCAGACGCGTTTGGCAAGGTTGGTAGTCACGCCGGTGTAGAGCGTTCCGTTGCGCCTGCTCGCGAGAATGTAAACGGCTGGTTGTTTCTTGTTCACGGTATCCTTCTGGATTCCCGCTTTCGCGGGAATGACAGTCTTTGTGGAATATTGTGTGGACGCTCCTCAAAGCTCTTGGCGACTCCGACGCATAGGGTCTTGTCGGAGCACTCAACGATGTAGACAAACCATTTCATCCGTCTCAAAATCCACAAGGGAAATCATGGCAGGCAGGGTGTGGATCGGGGATTTTACATTTTTCATGGGTGACCCCAATCTCAATGCTTCATCTTGAGAACTCAGGGCTTCTTGCCAAAATACACCAATAATTGTGGGTATCGGAAAGAAACATTCCGTTCAATCCTTTGGATAATAGTCTGTGGATTAATCTCTGAGAAAAGGAAGCGTTCTTGAATACGTCGTCTTCGTAAAACGATTGCTCAATAGTCCATCCTTTTGCCATAAGCAATGCTCGGATTGATGCCTCAGAATACATTCTTACATGGGTGATACAATCCCATAAGACGTAATGAGAAAATGCACAGCGCGGGTTATTGGTCGCAATAAAGAGGTATTTGGCCTTTTGGGCACTAATATCGATGAACTGCAAAACCTCAGTCGGCACCATGTGTTCTAGTACGGTAACACATACAATGATGTCAACTGGTTCCATGCTGGCGAAAGAGCCTTTTTCGGAAATCTCATCAATTTCAGTACAAGGTATGTTCATTTCATCACATATTTCCTTTACCCAACCAGAACCAGCACCATAATCAGCAACAGATGCATGATCTTTGATTATGTTTCTTACCCAAGGAAGTTTTCTCTTGCGTGCTGCTCTAAACTCGTCTGGATTCATTTCTCTTCCAAACTCCTCAAACGCTTTGATGGCGTTGTATCGTGTGAATTCTTCAGGTGTCATCATTGTGTGTTTCCTTTCTTCTATGGTCTAACTAATGAATATCCTGTTCATATGATATCCCAAACGCCGATGTTCTGCAACATGATATGACTACGGTCAGCCCGGGGGTCAGGCCCTTCGACTACGCTCAGGATGGACATGGGCCTTTGGACTTTTGACCAGAATGCAAAAATGTAGCGCCTGGCACCGGGGCGCCGTGGGTCATCCGGGCTCCTCAATACGCCTCCGGGCGGGATGTTAGAAAAATGTAAAAATGTAAAGCCAGGCACCACAGGGGTTGAGGGCGGATGGGGGCCATTCTTTTCTTCAAATTCCGCAGCGAATCCTTGACAGCCCCAGCAACTGGGGATATAAAATAGGCTCAGGCCGATCCGTCTCCGGAAAATGGGCATTTTGGGTAGAATAATAGGTTGGCCGGAACCGTACCGGGAGGTTTTCTGTGGACAGGAAAATTTGTCTGAGAAGTTGGGTAGCTTCACGGACCATTGGGGGCCGAAAATCGTTGGGCAACTGAACGATTACCATGTGAAACTCGTGAAGATCAAAGGCGAGTTTGTTTGGCACAGCCATCCAGATACTGATGAGCTCTTTCTCGTGTTGAAAGGTGACATGGTGATTGATTTCAGGGATGGAGAGAGCCATTTGTCGGCAGGCGAGATGGTCATTGTTCCGAAAGGTGTTGAGCATAAGCCTTATGCGTTGGATGAATGCCATATACTCCTAATTGAACCTGCGGGGACAAGGAATACGGGAGACGCTGGAGGCGAACTCACCGCTGAGAATGACGTGTGGATATGATTGTGTGCATCCGGGTCAGATCTGACAGCAATTTCCTAGTTTCCGGGGCGGTAAGGTAGGGCGGAGGGAGTTTCTCAATTTCGGGTGTCAGATATGAGGGTGAGTTTTTTGGCGCGGGGGAGGTGGTTGATTTGGCGTTCGCGCTTTAGGGCTTCAGACCTGTTTTTGCATTGCTCCGTGTATACCAGCCTGACGGGGCGGCGCGAGTTCGTGTACCCTCCGCCCCTGCCCTTGTTGTGTTCTTCGACCCGTCTCTTCACATCCGATGTGATTCCCGTGTAGAGAGATGAATCGTTGCATTGGACGATATAGACGTACCACACCTTGTTTCACATAACCTCTCCTCTCCCTCGATGGGAGAGCCTGTCCTCCGCGAAGTAGGAGGGGATAAAGGTGAGGGTGACAACCTAATCCATATGGGTGTCGAGCATTTTGGTTTCCCGATCTTCGATCTTACTTCTACGATCTGAGATGTCGAAGTGTCCTCCATCGGCTTACGCCGATGAAGGATCAAATATGCCTCATCCCGTCTAACGACGGGATGGGCCTATTTGGCTCCCCGGGAGGGACTCGAACCCCCGACCTAGTGGTTAACAGCCACCCGCTCTACCAATTGAGCTACCGAGGAGTGTGGATTATATGTTGGACTACTGAATTATACGAAAACGAATACCAGATGTCAACCTAGACGCAATTGTCTGGATTCGAGAGGCTCAAGAAGGAAGCGCAGGTCGAGCCTCTCACTTCTTGGCTGGCTCATAGACATTTTCGCCGCCGGTCTGGCTTTCTCGCCACTCTATCTTCTCAGTAGCGATTTTCAGCAGGCATAACTCATCAGAAGTCGGACCGTCCGGGAAGAACTGTGAAGGATCCCAGGATACCAGGTTCCAGATCCTCTTCTTCTCATCCAGGCTATCGACTATTTCGGCTCTACCGAATACAGTGGCTGCCTTCTCTCCTGAAGGATATTCCACAAAAGTAAGACAAATCCTGGGATTTTGTCGTATCTGTTTGACTTTCCTCGAGGAATTAAAGGTTATCACCCAGATGGTCATGTCATCTTCAACTATGGGCGAGATTGGACGAACTACTGGCTGGTCTCCATCGCAGGTTCCCAGGTAGGCGTGGGCACAATTCTCCTTCATTATGGCCACCATCTTGTTTCGATCAGATGAACTCATGCTTCACCCCTTTTTTCTACTATCCTGATTATACAGTTCACGAACTCCCAAGAACACATCTTTCTTCACGTGGCTGAGTTTTTGTGCTAAGCGAAGAACGCCAGACTTCAGTTCTATGAGATAGACACCCGAGGCAACCGGAGTGCCGTGGGAGTCCGTGCCATCCCAGACCAATCGGTGTGTACCTCGCTGAAACTGTTCATCTGCCAGGTTGATCACACATCGGCCACTTGCATCACAAACTGATAGTGTCACGTGATTTTCCTGTCGCCTGGTATGCAAATTTGGCTTTCTATTTTGAGGTAGAGATTTACTCTTTAGGGTTTGACCGTAAACTGTCGAACGTGTAGAATGCTTCTTTAGAGAAAGGAGGAGTCATATGGGGATATATGTTATCCTTAGTCGGCTTTCGCCTGAAGCGTTCTCTGATCCCAACGACTTCAGACAGATGGCCACTTTGGTGTCTGAAAAGATCAAAAAGGAATGTCCCGGTCTGGAATGGAAGGCCAGTTTCGCGACTCTCGGACGCTACGATGTAGTTGACATTGTGGAAGCTCAAGATCACGAGCAGGTAGAAAAAGCAGCCATGGTTATACGCGCCTATGGACATTCGACGACCGAGACTCTGGTTGCGACGCCGTGGGAAGATTTCCTTAAGGCGCTTTAGCAGGCCGGCATTGCTTCACTCTGTCTTGCATCTGCCATATCTGTGAGTGGTGGATGCTCCTATAACAGGAGGAACACGAGATGGAAATGCTTGAAAGTGCAGGCGGTGCTCTTCGTTGGGTTCTGAAACTGAAAGCAGGTGAGAGCCTTTTGGTGGTAACAGATGAGGCGCGTCTGCCCATAGGTGAGGCATTCCGTGATGCGGCAAAAGAGATGGGTGCCTTAGCTGAGATTTATGTTCTTCCTGAGAATGAGCGTCCGCTCTCAGAGATACCCAGTGATCTTTCGGGTCTTCTGAAAGACAGAAGCGTCTTCATCAATACCCTTACTAGTTTTGCCGAGGAGACGCCTTTCAGAATCAAACTGATCAAGGCCGGGATTGCAGTGGGTGCGCGGGTCGGTCACGGCCCAGGTATCACAGAGGGTATGATGATAGAAGGCCCCATGTCTGTGAACTACCCGGAGGTGGCCGGGGTTGGAAGGCGGCTCATGGCGGCGTTCGATAACGCGAACAAAGTCCATCTTACTGCTCCTGGTGGAACAGATGTGACATTCAGCATCGCGGGGAGACCTTTTGAGACAGATCTTGAAATAACTCCTGGTCACATGGGGAATCTTCCACCGGGTGAAGTTTGGTGTGCTCCTGTCGAGGACAGTGCGGATGGCGTGATTGTGAGTGACGGGTCCATCGGCGATTTGGGTCAGGTGCCTTCAGCGGTCACCATTGAGGTTGAAGGAGGGAGAGCAACAGCCTTTTCTTGTGATCAATCGCCATTCTTGGAGAAGATAAAAGAACTGACATCAGTTGATGATATGGCTTCGGTCATCGGGGAATTCGGGATAGGCGTCAATCCGAGGGCAAGAATAACAGGGAACCTTCTTGAGGATGAAAAGGCAGGCAAGACGGCACATATTGCGTTCGGCAATAATGAGACCATGCCCGGAGGGAAGAACAAGTCCAAAACCCATAGAGACTTTCTCTTTCACAAGCCGACTATAGAGGTTACATATGCAGATGGTTCCAAGAATACAGTCATGAAACAGGGTGATGTGGTGGTATAGTTGCTGAGTTGTTTTGGGCATGGTGGTTGATACGATGTCTGGAAAAACGGAAGGAGGGAAAATGAATCGTCAAATCGCACTGTCTTTCAGTCTTGCGCTTCTCCTGATTCTGGGGTGCAGCCCGAAGGTGATGGTCCCTCCAAGAATCGATCTGGGAGAATACGGTGCTATAGGTCTGGTCAATTTTACGTCGAACGCTGAGGGGAACCTGGATGAGTATGCGACACAGAAGTTCCTTGAGATGGTGAGCGAGTCGCAGCCGAGAGCACGGTTCATAGAGCTTGGGAGCCAGAAGAAGCTGCTTGAGTCAATAGGGCGGGATGAGATGGATCGTGCAGCAGTTCAGGAAATCGGAGAGAAGCACAATCTGAGCGCGGTCATTTTTGGTGACCTGTATGTTGGCGATGTCGAACCGAAGATCAGGTTCAGTTTCGATTTCCTGCCGGCTAGCGTCGAGGCTGAGGTGGACGCTTCGATGAAGGCGAAGTTGGTGGATACGAAGGACGGCGCGACTGTATGGACTGCTTCAGCACGCGACAAGAATACTGTCGCTCATGTCAGCGTATTTTCTTCTGGCGGTTTCATTTTTGACGCAGAGGACCCCGATGAGGCATACGGAGATCTGGTCGAGTCGTTGGTCAAGGAAGTATCGAGGGACCTACGGGTAACATACAAATAGAAACATAAAGAAAATCACAAATTACGAATTACCAAGTACAAGACGAAATATGAATTCACATAGCAAGGCCCCGGTCTGCTGACCGGAGCCTTGGTCGTTTCTGGGAAATCACGCGAGCATCAAGGGGAGTAGGGCATGTTCCAGTTTGGTATGAAGTCATAGTCAGTTCTGCCTTGATATACTTGATGGGCAAGTTCAGGATGTGGGCCGCCGTCAAAGTAGAATGTAAGCATGGGCCTGTGGTGGAGCCACACGACCTTACTCGGGTGTTGCGCGCCGTCTGAAACGCGGACGAATTCGTGATAATGGACATAGCCTTTCTCTGAGTAGTCTTTTGCTTTATCCATTGACCACGTATCTATGATGGCACGAACGTTGAACAGAAGAATGCCATCGTCCTCCTGTGTTGCCCACCAACTGGAAGCGCCGAACGGTCCGGTATTGTAATGCTTCCCGACCATCCTGTTCATTCCAGCCATTCTCCACCAGTGTCCCGGAATGTCGCTTGCGCCGTTGGGTCCGTCCGGAGGTCCAGCCAAATAGTAATCCTCGCCATCGAGTTTGACAACGATCCCGTGCACGAATCCTTTGCCTTTGGCGAGGGCTGCTGCTCCTGACAACCCAATAACGAGAAGTATACCCAGGGCAATGTAACCGAGCTTTTTCACGATGCTACCTCTACTGTTGATTTTCCAAACCTATCCCTGGTGATGCAAATGACCAGGGGCTTCCGACTGCGTGCTCCAAAACTAAGAATTCTCGCCTCCTTTCCTATATGGGTTGAGCCACAAAATATGTAGATTTAGAAATTTGTCAAGTCCCGTGATAGGTTTCAATACGATTTTTTCTATTTTTTTGACAAAGGCTTTCTTCAATGGTTTTCTTGGGATACGTGAGAAGCGTAGCTTCTCAGTCCCTGTCGTTTTCACCCGCGGCCTACCCCATCAGGGGAGCTCGTGAGACGAGCCGGGAAGGGAGGTCTTTGGGTTGGGAGCCTGTTATGTGGGGAAGAGCGTTGACACAGCGCAAAAAGCACGTAGAATATCCTTACGTTTTTGAGGGTTTGTATTCCAGTCCGATCGCAGATAGAGGCTTTTGATCCAAAACGCAAGGAGGATGAATTGAAGAGCGCCATGATTGCCGCTTGCCTGATATGTCTAGCCGCCCTTGCCGTTGGAGGATGCAGTTCACCATTTCGGAGGTTGCCTGAGTCAGAGGTAGATGCCGGAATGAAATTAGTCGCTGAGCGTGTTGCGACAAAAATCCTCGAGTCGGAGAGAGATGGGCTGTTTGAGCCTCTGGGTGATGAGGCCACAGCCGCTGTGCGTTCAGGTCTAACACCGGAAGTACAAAAGGAATCTTACGAAAGCATCAAAGGCATGTATGGTGACTTTCAGTCCATGGAGTACGCGGAGACCTGGGTCCCTACAGATGGTTCTTTGCTTGTTATCTATCGCTTCAGAGGGCGCTTCTCCAAAAGTGACGCAAGACCGGAAATTCGGGTTGTGATGGATGGGGAAGGAAAATTGGCAGGCCTATGGCTTAAGCCGTGGAAGTCCAGAATTCAATAGACTTATCCTGTGATTCAGAATTGATAAGGATCCTCTCCGGAACGCGGTCCTGAACTATCCATAGCGAATTTCTGTGGGAGGCGTAATGCCTTACGCTCCTACAGACTTTGACCCCGGGGCGCGAAGAATGCTGGAAGCTGTTCTATGGCGTCGTGCTAGAAGATCTCAAAAGGCAGGGGAAGGTAGTGGAATGGAGTTAGTGTACGTGGTTTGTTATTCCATGGTGGATGCCCAACAGTGCTCTTTTTTTGAGGATAGCCATCCCGGCAGTAACAATCGGAGTGATGAAGGCTCAAGCTTTGAATCGCCTAACCGCTCAAGAGGGTACCAGATGAATTCGAGTTTGCTCTCCTTTGAAGGCACAGGAAGCCTGTGGTCAATATCAGAAACTGAGATAGAAAAAACAAGATTGATCTCGTGGCTAATTCCACCGGCTTCGTCCCATGCGTGTTCAATGGTGCCAAGATATCTCTCTACTTCTGCATCCAGATCCGTCTCTTCCTTGATCTCACGAATGAGTGCGTCTCTGGCTGGCTCCCCTTTTGTGATGTGGCCTCCTGGCAGGAATGTGTTGGCTTTTCCTATGGCGTGTGCAAGAAGGATGTGATTGCCTGACACCAGTACGCCTCTTACTATTACATCTATTGCCTGGTCAATCTGGGCCAATTTCCAGTACTCCTGCTCCTTTTATCTCGCTCCGCTTCAGCATCTGAAGCGCTTTATTTGCATCCTCCAGAGGAAAACTCTGCACCTCCGTTCTGATCGGTATTTCGCCTGCGTACCGAAGAAGTTCGCGCGCATCCTCCCTTGTGCTTGCGGTGACGCTGCGTATGGTACGCTCATCGTAAAGAAGTTTGTAGTCAGTTTCAGGTATTGGAGTCATGTATATTCCTGCGAGAGCAAGGGTGGCACCCTTGTCCATGACTCTGAGCGCGTCCAGCACGAGATGTCCTGCAGGCGCAAATATGATTGCACTCTGGATACTGTCAGGGGGATTGTCCTCTGCCTTCCCCACCCATGCTGCCCCTAGCTCAGTGGCAAGATCTCGATGCTCCTTGCTTCGAGTGAACACAGAGACTTCGCATCCCCAATGGCGGGCGATCTGGATTGTGACATGTGCGGAAGCACCGAAACCATAGAGTCCTAACCTCTGTCCGGGTTTGACCTCACTCAGTCTCAATGCTCTAAATCCAATGATTCCGGCACAGAGAAGAGGAGCCGCGGCAGTGTCACTAAAACTTTTTGGTATTGGGTATGCGAAGGCTTCCTTAGCCACTGCATATTCAGCATAGCCGCCGTCCACGTGGTATCCAGTAAACTGGGCATTCACGCAGAGATTCTCCAGCCCCCTTTTGCAGTAGTCGCACTCTCCGCAAGTGCAGGAGAGCCAGGGTACTCCCACTCTGTCTCCCTTCTTGAAGGTCGAGGTTTCGGGCCCGAGGCCTTCCACCAGTCCCACAATTTGGTGCCCCGGTATGAGAGGGAGTCTGGGTAGATCAAGTTCCCCTTCTAAGGTATGAAGGTCGGTATGGCATATTCCACATGCCTTTAATCTTATGAGTATCTCCCCCTTGCCAGGCTTTGGTCTTTCAACATCCTCAAGTCTGAGTGGATTCTCTTCGATCGGCCCAGGCGTGTTCAGCACCATCGCCTTCATAACGTAAATAGAGTATTGCATCGATAGTGACTAGTCAAGAGATTCTCACGCTGCACGCTCTACGATAGCAGTCAGCTCTCAGCTTCCAACAACCCAAAACCTCTGAACCACAGATTAGCACAGATTATCACAAGATTCTTTTTCTGGTTCGGGTTCAGCCATGAGGATATGGTTTGAATCCGTGTCAATCTCGTGTAATCTGTGGTTACAAGTGTTTTCAATTTCGCAATTTCGTGGTTTCGTAATCTCGTATTTTGTGTCAGGATCTTGTGTAATCTTGTGGTTGCAATCCATGACGTACAGCGACGGATGGGTGGAAGGGCTTGACTGCCAGGTGAGGGAGCGGTAACATAGTGAGAGAGAGGCGAAAAAGTGAGATTCAAGGGAATGATAATAAGACCTCCAAGTGAGGCTGATAGCTACCTCCTTCAAATAACCTACGGATGTTCGCACAACAAGTGCACATTCTGTCCTACGTACCTGGACAAAAAGTTTGGCGTCAGGCCACCAGAGGAGGTCTTTGAGGATATTGAGCTTGCCTCCAATAGTTACCCTCAAACTCGACGGGTCTTTCTTTGCGATGGAAACGCTCTTGTACTCCAGAACAGACGGCTCATGCCAATACTCGAAAGAATCTACACAGCATTTCCCAGTCTGCAAAGGGTGGGCATCTATGCCAATGCGCGTGATATATTGAGAAAGAGCATGGAGGAACTGGAGGAACTCAGGGAGAAGAAGCTTGACCTGATATACATGGGGCTTGAGAGTGGTAGCGATGAGGTTCTTCGGAAGGTGAAGAAGGGTTCGACTGTCAGGGAGATCATAGACTCCGTGAAAAAAGCGAGGCGCGCCGGAATAAAGGTTTCGGTCATAGGCTTGTTGGGTCTGGGGGGAAAGACACTATCACACGAACACGCAGTCAAGACAGGAAAAGCGGTGAGTGAGATGGATCCACTCTACTTCTCCTTGCTGTCGTTAATGCTTGTGCCTGGAACTGAGCTCCACACCGAGTGGGAGAGGGGTGAGTTTGAGATGCCAGAACCCATAGAGCTCCTGCAGGAGATGAAGATAATAATTGATAACCTTGAGGGTTTGAGCGGGTGCATCTTCAGAACGAATCATGCTTCCAACTACCTACCCCTGGCCGGAAGGCTTCCTCGGGACAGAGAGAAACTGCTTGCTACGATTGATAGTGCGGTTTCCCAGGGAGAATCGGCTCTGAGGCCGGAAAGCTGGCGAGCACTTTGACATTTCTGATGAAAAATAAACGGCACCCATATGGGGCGCCGTTTATCTCGCAAGGTTGAAAAGAGGAAGGCTTGAAACAGCGCGTCTCAAGACCTACCAATATGTTTTCTTCTTCCTTCTGGCTGCTGTTTTTCTTTTCTTCTTTTTCTTTGCTGTCTTCTTTTTCGGTTTTGCAGCGGCCTTCATCGATTTTTCTAGTTTCTTCACAGCGAACTTGGTCTTTTTCAGTTCTCTCTCAAGGCCGGTTGCCTTTTTTTTCTTCACCTTGATCATGTACTTGATCTGTGCAGCGGTCTTCTTCCTGGCCATGAGGTCCTCCTCCACTAGGTTTTGTATCCCACCGAGGTCAGGCGTGAATGCCCAACCTCATCCCTCCAACACCTCTTGAACCTCTTCAATAATAAGACAATCCACCTCCCTTCCTTCCAACCCCAGCGAAACAACACAAAAAAGAAAGGAACCCCCCGAGGTTCCTTCGTGAAAGGTTCCCTTCAACATAGGATTCCTAGACACATCTGTATTTTAGTGCGTTAAGGTTATGATTGCAACAGGAAATTACACAGTCATAAGAAAGAATTCCAATAACCAAGCACCAAATTACAAACAAATTCCAATGACAAAATCTCGAGCTCCAAACCGGAGCCGTCATCTGTTTGGAATTTGCGTCATTGGTTATTGGTCATTATTTGGAATCTGGTGCTTGGAATTCGTGATTTGGCCCTGGAGTCAGTTCATCCAGCAATGGGAGAAAAACAAGGAAATCAAATGTGTTGAACTGTTATTCAATAAGCACTAGAATCACAGCCTTATGATGGTTCATGATTGCACATGAGGATTGAGATGCTTGTTCTATTTGACATAGATGGCACACTGTTGAGAAGAGTTCCTCCCGAGGAAAGTGGCCGTAAGGTCTCGGTGAAGGAGGAGGCCTTCATGCATACGCTGAGGAGATTATGGTCTGTGGATGAAGGGTTCTATACCAGTGTCGTAGGAAGCAACCTCGAAGGAATGACCGACCTGACCATAATGGAGAAGCTGGCCGGAGGACTGGGGGTTGCGGCTGATCAAGTTCGCAGCCGCACCGAAGAGGTGAAAAAGGTCTTGATAGAAGAATTTGAAAAACTTGTGAAGAAATATGCTCCAACCAATGAGTATGTGATTCTGCCCGGAGTAAGGGAGTTGCTTGAAGAACTCAAGGCCCGACAGGCAAAACTTGGGCTGGCAACGGGCAATCTTGAGCACTTCGCGATGTATAAGATGAGGCTCATGAAGCTGGATCAGTATTTCACTCTGGGAGCCTTCGGGGATCACAGCTTTGAGAGAAGAGAGATTGTGAAGAAGGCTTTGAGAGAAGGTGCCCAGGAGAAATCGTTTCTCGTTGGGGATACCCCGGCTGATATTGAGGCAGGCCATTCCTGCAATATTGGTGTGATAGCGGTGGTCACAGGTAAGCACAGTCTGCAAGAGTTGGAAGCTTGCTCACCAGAACTGCTAGTCAAATCCCTGACCGAAAGAGACCGGATCTTGAGATACCTGGGTTTCTAGAAAGATTGCCTCTTCTCGTACGCTCGCAATTCCAATAACCAAGCACCAAATTACAAACAAATTCGAATGACCAAATCTCAAGCTCCAAACTAGAAGCGCCCGTTGTTTGGGATTTGGGGCATTGGTTGTTGGTGATTATTTGGAATTCGGTGCTTGGAATTTGTGATTTAAACGTAGACTTAGTTGAGTCAACAGAATCGGAGAGGAACCAAAAGATTGAATGAAAGCAAGGCCGGAGGCCACTCTGAGTAATTCCTCAGACGTGGAGCCATAGCGTTTTCTAGCATGCCCTTTCGTGTTTGCCTTCAATGAGAGCACGCAGAAGCTGAATCCGTCCGATGTGCAGCGCCGTATGCGCCGTGGTGATGAAAAGCCAGTGAGCCACGCTCAGGCGCTGATCTGAAGTAGATGGCACCTTGTGAAAATCTTCGTCAGTAAGTGCCCCGATGTACTCGTGACTTCTTTCGCGCACGTCCTTGACCCAGTCGAGAACATCCTGCACAGAACCCATCGACTGGCGGATCTTTTCAGTGGCGCACCACTCTGGACCGAAGACCTCGAACTGTTCGGGAATTATTGTAGGTTCAAGGCTCTGAAGAAACATTCCTATGTGCGATCGTTCTCTGTGCGCAATGTGTCCCACGTGCCAGAGAATGCAAAGGCTGTTTGGTTCTGGAACCCAGAAGAGTTGTTCCTCGGAAAGTCCGTCAATCTCCCTGAGCGGGTCTGCATACCAGAAGCCTCTGCCATAGAGAAAGTAGGCAAGATCTTTCCATTCGTGCATGAGTTCCTCCTTCTCGCTGCTCATTATCTTCTCATCCATTCTATAGCTTTTTTGGCTGCCTCCTCGGGAACTCTGTGGCCTCCCTCAAAGTCATAAGACGTGACGTCATAACCGTACTTTGTCAGGAAATCCTTTGCCTTGATGCCCGCCTCATGCTCAACTACTCCGTCTTCCGTGCCATGGGCTATGAACACTCTGAGACCCTTGGCACCTTTGACAGATGTGTCTGTTAGCCAGTCTTCATCAAGCCAGCCACCGAAGCATATCAAACCCTTAAAAAGAGGACTGTACCGTAGTCCCGTCGTATAGGTTTGAGCGCATCCCTGGGAAAATCCGAGAAGATATGCTTCGTCAATCTTGTAACGCTTGCGCAGATTCTCCACTACTAATGCAACGTAGTCGTCGGACATTGCCGAGGTCTTCTTCCCGAGTCCCTTTTGGCCCGGACCCCAAAGGCGCCAGCTGTACCCTATCTCTTTGCCAGAAGAGAATGGGTAGGGGGCTTGGGGTGAGGCGTATATGAAGTCGGGCTTTCCGAACTTCTCCCAGAGAGTTATGAATCTATCAGGGTTACTGCCGAGTCCGTGCAGTCCAACAAGAAGAGGATAGCTCTTGGTTGAATCATAATCTTCTGGCAAACGGATTCGGCACTTGAAAAGTGCAGGGGCATCGACGTGAATGATGTTTCCCAGGGCCTCGGTCTTTCTCTTTATCTGGGAGGCTATGCTGTCCACTACTGCATCAAATACTTTCTTCCCTCTTACTTTGTCGAAGTCGGGGTCTTCTTTTATGTGCTCGATGTCTTCAAAGCCCGCCGTGACCGATCTTTCAACATACTTGGCCGCGAGTGTGTCTTTCCCCAGAAGCCCATAGCAGCATGCAAGGTTGTATATGGAATTCGCATTGTTGATGTCGTATCTCAAGAAGACGAGGTAATACCTGGCAGCCTCCTCAATGTCTTTTGATTGATAGGCGTCGTATGCTTTCTTGGCGTAGTCTCTGAGATCCACGTCCAGGAAGTCCCCGATGTCTTCACGAAAAGGATCTATGATCTCCGGACGGGACCAATCAACATCTACTGCCTTTTCAGTCTGGGGTGGCTCACTGAACGCAGGGAAAGAAAAAGCAACGCACAGCAAACAAAAGATCCCTATCCATTCGCAAAGGGTACGCATCAAAATACCTCCTTTTCACGTGGAGGGCCCACAGTTTAGGATAATAACGAGGTCTGCAGAATGTTACGGATGGTTTTCAGGCTAGTCCAGATATTTCGCTTCACTTGAGCCGCGCTGGATGACATTGAACGATTCAGCAAGCTCACAGCCAAGGCTGAACCCGTTTACGGCCGAACTTGCCAGCTTCAGATTGAGGGCCTGCCATGGGCCATACATTTTCTCATAGATTGATGTGAACTGTCTTATCAGCTTCTCTTGAGTTGATATGTCCACATAACAAAGAGGGAACGGCGAGGTAGGCAGCCCCGGTGCAAGATATAAACTGATAATCTCCCGGTAGGGAGGCAAGGAGATCTCGGGAATCTTAAAACGTGCATAAGAGACTGCATCCAGGACGATAACCGAAGTATATCTGTGATCTGGATGTCCCGGACCGGTGGCCCAAAGCTGGTTCCAGGTTATGATGATGGTGGGCTTGATCTCCCTGATCAACTCGGCGACCTTCAGCGAGGCTTCTCTTGAAGGATAGATCGCGGTGTCCTCGAAGTCGAGACATCTGGCCTCTGCACCGACGAGTTTTGCGACCTCCTCGGCTTGCTTGGTCCGTGCGACTCTCTTCTCTTCATCAGTTCCGTCCAAAAAGGAAGTTCTTGTCCCCGGGGTCATGCAGGCCATGATAATCCTGTCGCCCCTTTTGGCATGGTTTGCTATAGTTCCAATAGCAGCCAGCTCATCATCAGGATGTGCGAAAATCGATAGCAGCGTCTTTTTCACGGGCGTCATTATAGACTTGCTCGCGAGGACTTTCAATCACAAATTGCAGATGGCTGGGCCAGAACCTCTTAGCCACAGAGAACACAGAGATCATTTCTTGTGCAAAACCTCTGAACCACAGATTACACAAGATTAACACAGAGAAACACTGAGCCCAGGGTAGAACCATGAATGGGGAATCTTGTGGTAATCTCTTAATAATCTGTGGTTGTTGGTTTTATTTTCGATTTTTGGATTTTCGCAATTTCGAAGGTTGGGCTGGGGGTCGGGCGGAGTTTCGAAGGTGCGGTGAGGGGTAGATGGGAATTTCGAGGGTGTAGTGGGCGGGGCCGGGAGTTTGGTGATTTCGTCCTCTGTGGTCACAGGACCCGCACCGAGGTTGCCTTGAATGTCGCGTAGACTTTGAGTCCCGGGGACAGGCGGAGCTCCTCAAGTGAACCCCTAGTTATTGACGAAACAAGTTCAGTCCCGACGTCCAGGTATACATTGACCAAGGAATCTTCAAGCGATATTCGCTTAATCGTCCCCGGAATGCAGTTTCTGGCACTCGATTCTAGTTCTTCGAGAGAGAGGAGCACGTCCTGAGGGTCGATGGCTATGTGGCCCTTGCCCTCTTTCAATGTGGCAACAGATATGTTGATACCGCACTTCAGAGTGGCGACATTGTTCAAGATGGAGCAGGGGAATACATTTTCTGGGGAGACATCGACCATTTTGCCTGCCACCAGGGAGACCATGTTGTCACTGAGCCTGTAAGCCTGGTGGAAATCATGGGTAGACATGATTACGGTCATTCCTTCTGATTTCAGGCGTAACGCGATCTGTTCTATCATCTCGGAACTGATCTTGTCGATGTTTGCTGTGGGTTCATCTAGAAGCAGGACTTCGGGCTCCAGAACCACCGATCTTGCAATGGCCACTCTCTTGCTCTCGCCGCCTGACAGGGTATCGGTTCTTCTGTGCTCAAATCCTCCAAGTCCTACTTCATCCAGAGCGGAGCTGACCGACCTTTTGATGAATGATGGATCGTGCCGCCTTACCCTCAGGCCATAGGAGACGTTCATCCCTACAGAACCATCAAAGAGATAGTGGTCCTGGATAACCATGCTCACCGACCTTCTCACCTTTTGAGGTACGGTTGCGTCCGGACCAAACAGGCCTCCTTTGAATTCAATGGTTCCTTTGGTTGGTCTTTCCAGGAAGGAAGTGAGTTTCATGAGGGTGGTCTTCCCGGAACCGTTAGGTCCAACTATCGTGTGCAGGAGGCCAGATTCTAAAGACAGACTCTCCACATCGAGTACCATCTCATCCTGGTAGGACTTCTGAACCCCTCTTAATCTGTAGATCTCGATGTTCTTTCCTCCAGAAAATGGAGCAGCACGTTTATGCACAGTGCCACAGTCAGGAGCATTATCCCCAAACCCAACCCCAGAGAGATCTCGCCCCGGCTGGTTTGAAAGGCTATACCTGTGGTGAGGTTTCTGGTGTAGTGTCTTATGTTACCACCCAGCATCATAGACACCCCGACCTCGCCAAACACTCTCCCGAATCCGGCGACCATGGCAGCCATTATAGCGAAACTTCCTTCTCTCAGGATTGCGAGATTGGATTGAAAAGGCGTAGCGCCCAAAGATACGGCGGTGGGTGCAACACGCCTGTCCACACCGCTAAGGGCAGAGAGGGTAAGCATGGTCACTATGGGGAACGCGAGAATGAATTGGCCGATCACCATAGCGGTCTGGGTGTACATGAGTCTCATGCCCCCCATAGGGCCTGATCTGGAAAGAAGAGAGTAGACAAAAAGGCCCACTACAACGGTGGGCAGAGCAAGAAGGGTTCTTAAGATGGTGATGAGGACTCTACGTCCGGGGAAAGTGTGAAATGCCACGAAGAACCCGGCAGGCAGACCTGCTGCAGAGGCCAGAAACGTTGACAGTGAGGAGACTCTGATAGATACGAGAGCTATACGATACAGCTCCGCATCTCTGCCGAATATCATCTTTACGGCTTCTGCGAATCCCTGCAGGATGTGACTCATGTATTTCTAGTCTACCCTATTAGTGAGCGTTGGGAGTAAATAATATCTGTCCAAACCTCTTGTACTCCCCAATCATCCTCTGGCACTCTGGCGAGGTGAGCCAGCCTATGAGCGCCATGGCATAGACGTAATTGGCATCTGGATACCTGGCAGGGCTGACCGCAATAACCCCATACGGATTAAACAGCTTCTCGTCGCCCTCACAGAGCACTGTCAGGTCTATCTTGTCCTTGAATGTAAGATAGGTCCCTCTGTCAGTAAGACAGTAAGCCTGTTTCTCATTCGCAATCTGGATAGTGGCGCCCATGCCCTGTCCTGATTCGATGTACCACTTCCCCGAAGGGGTAATTCTTGCACCCACCCAAAGCGACAACTCCTTCCTGTGAGTTCCGGAATCATCTCCTCTTGAGACAAAAGCTGCTCTGTTTTGAGCTATTCTTCTTAGAGCTTCGGATGCATCCTTCAGCCCCTTCGTTTCCGCAGGATCATCTTTGGGACCTACCATGACGAAATCGTTATACATCAGATCCCGTCTGTTGACGCCAAAATCCTCGGCGACGAAAGCTTCCTCTGCCTCTCTCGCGTGCACCATGATCAGATCCACATCGCCGTTCTTGCCCAGTTTGAACGCCTTTCCTGTTCCCACGGCGACAACGTCCACCTTGACATTGAACATCTTCTCAAAAGGCGGCAGGATTTCAAATAAGAGGCCAGAGTTCTCTGTGCTTGTGGTGGTGGCGAGCCTGAGCCGGGGACGAGGTCTTTGTGGTCCTACCCGGGCGCATGAAAGAGACAGGATGGCAAGAAGGATCAACAATGCTTGTGTTTTCTTCTTCAATGTCTGGTTCCCTTGAGGTGTTCTCTTCATTACTTCAAATGCAGAGCACACAAAGATTCCTGGTGCTCAGTACGCAGGTATCGGTCCTGGTGGCTGTGTTTCATAGCCTCCTGCTTCTGCCAGCACTTTCTTGAATCTTGCAGACTTCAGATCTTCCAAAAGGATTTGAAAAGAGCGCATTTGTGTGGCTTCCTTTCTTACGAGAATGTCGAATCTTTCTTTTCTCAGAGGGACAAACCCGAGCCCAAACATTTTTGCGGCAGAGCGTATCCCGAGCCCGGCATCTGCCTTCCCCCGGGATATTGTCGTGGCAACCTCGATGTGCGTTCCAACTTCTCTCGTATAGCCGACAATTTGAGAGGTTGTGAGTCCTGCCTTGGTCAGAAGGAGATCGAAGAGGGCTCTTGTTCCTGTTCCTTTTTTCCTGTTGACGAATCTTATTCCAGGGAAGATCAAATCCTCAATTCCGGCAATTCCGAATGGGTTACCCTTTCTAACCAGGAGTCCCTGTTCCCTCAGAGCGAATGGGAAGATGAGAATGTTCCTTCGGGTTTTTCGGTCAAGGAATGGAAGGTTGTATTCACCGGTGGTTGGGTCAAAAAGGTGGGCAGCGGCAGCATGCGCGTCTCCTTTCTCCAACGCCTTCAGTCCCGAAAAACTCCCTACCCTGGCAAAGTAGATGAGGGACTCGGATGCTCTGACAGATAGGGAACTAACCCCGGATTCCAGGATCGGATCATTGCTTCCAGCTATGAGGAACACATCCTTTTTTGCTGAGATGGATGATTGGACACTGACGGTTGATTGTAAAAGCCAGTTGTCCACCAGTTCTCTCGGGAAGAGCCACTTCCCCGTGGCCTTGGTGGCTGGGAGGGCGGCATCCCTTACAAGCAGGTAGACCTTTTTCTCATTGACATCAAGGTACTCTGCGATTTCAGCAGTGTTCATGAACTTCTCAGACAAGGTCCTCTCCTTTTGGGCAAGGCTATTAGAGCGATCATGCGCTTCTTTAGCTCGTTGTCAAGAATAAAATCACCTAAAATAACCTATTCTTACAACCTTCGAGTTATACGCTCTACGCTGCACGAAAAGGTCAGGCGTGAACCGATGGAGGAGTAGCAAAGCAATAGCGAAGCAATCTGGCACAAGCAGATCCGGAGTTTATCCTGAGAGTATCGAAGGGACTCCGCCCCTGGATACTTTCTCGTCGATTCTATTTTCGTGTCTGTCGTCTATCGTACAGCGTATCGCGTACAACGGTATTGTGTTGTTGACGGCGTTGGAACGAGACGGTATAATCCGACAGTTACTGGCACTGAAGCAAGGCTGGAAAAGGAGGCAAGAATGAGCAAAAAGGCAATCTGGACAATAGTTATTGTTGCCGCCGTTGTGTTCATCGGGATCTGGCTTACAGGGATATCGTTCGTCATGAGGAGTCTGGTGAAGGGTCCGGTTTCGGTGAAAATGGGGAGCGTGTTGGTGGCAAATCTTTCTGGTTCAATTCCTGAAGAGCCCCCCGGTCCCCTGTCGAAATTGTTCGGAGCAAAAAAGAAGCTGACTATCCAGGAGGCTGTGGACCTACTTGATGCAGCCAAGGAAGATAAACGGATTGATGCGCTCTTGATAAAGTCAGGTGCGCTTCAGGAGGTTGGGTGGGCAAAGGCGCTAGAATTGCGGAGTGCCTTCCTGGACTTCAAGGAAAGCGGGAAGCCTGTCGTGGCCTTCTTAGAAGCCGGGACCGATAGGGACTACTACCTTCTGAGTTCTGCTGACAGCATAATAATGCCCGAGCTGGGCATGCTGTTTGTTGATGGTCTTTTGGCTCGGGTAGGATTTGTGAAGGGAACCTACGGGAAACTGGGGATAAATTGGCAGGGGGTCAGAAAGGGAAAATACAAGGCGGCGATCGAACCATTCACTAGAGAGAGCATGTCCGAACCATTCAAGGAGCAGCTCGACGCCCTGCTGGATGACATATATTTCGAGTACCTGAAGGCCATAGCTGAATCGCGCGGAAAGACGCCTGAACAGGTTGCATCCATTGTCGATGAGGGACCTTATCTTGACGCTAAGGCTGCTCTTGAGGCCGGGCTCATAGACAGAATAGCTTATTTTCGGGAGATAGAAGAGGGACTGGGCATAGCTGAATCTTCCTCTTCTGACGGAAAGGGGAAGGCGGTCGACTGGCGCGACTACGCCAGCTCACGAAAGAAAGGGATACCTTTCGGACAGAAAAAGATAGCAATCGTTCATGCGGTGGGAGCAATAACTACGGGCAAGAGCAAAGACAGTCCCTGGAGCGGAAAGACCATGGGGTCCAACACCATAAGCAAGGCAATAAGCAAGGCCGCCAATAATGATCAGGTAAAGGCTATAGTAATGAGGGTTGACAGTCCGGGAGGATCCGCTCTTGCCTCGGATATCATATGGAATGAGGTACAGAAAGCCAAAGGGGAGAAGCCTTTCATCGTATCAATGGGTGACGTGGCCGGGTCCGGGGGATACTATATTTCCTGTGGAGCGGACGCTATCGTGGCCCAGCCAAGCACCATCACTGCAAGCATTGGCGTGTTGGCCTTGGTTCCGGATGTGAGTGGGCTATACAAGAAGATCGGGTTCAATATTGAAACTATAAAGAGAGGAAAGCATGCCGACTTTCTCTCCACTGATAGGCCAATGGCCGATTGGGAAAGGGCGGCGCTTGATGATTTCATCCAGGTGGTCTATGACCGGTTCGTGAACCTTGTGGCCGCCGGTCGAGGTATGACATACGATGAGGTCCATGAGATCGCTCAGGGCAGGGTGTGGACGGGAGTCGCGGCGAAGGAGATAGGTCTTGTAGATGAAGTAGGGAGTCTTGAGACGGCAATAGAGATAGCAAAGGAGAAGGCCGGTATTCCAGAAGATGAGGAAGTGAGCTTCGTTCACTATCCTAAGAAGAAGACTCTCGCTGACATTCTCAAGCAGGGCGATTTTTTGAACAAGATCGCATTGCAGGTATGGGAACACATGCCAGAAGAAATGAGAGAGGCGCTTGAAGTGTCAAGGCTGAGAGTTCTGTTCAAGGACGAGCCGGTTCTGTTGCTTGCTCCCGAAGAGATAGAAATCGATTAGAGGAGGTGTATGATGCACGGGATATGCCATTTTGAATTTCCCAGCGTGGACATGGAGAAGTCAAAGGAATTCTACTCCAAGGTGTTCGGATGGGAGTTTAAGGATGTTGGTGATCCGAACTATGTTGTATTCTCCACACCGGACGGACCTGGCGGCGGGATTGAAAAGGCGGACGTGGGTTCGGGTTCCAACATCAAGATATATATAGAGGTGGAAGACATACCCTCGACTCTGGCGAAGGCAGAGCAACTGGGCGGGAAGATCGTTAAGGAAAAGACCCTCATAAGCGAAGAGCATGGTTTTTGGGGGATGTTGGCTGACCCCTGTGGTGTACAGATAGGGATCTGGTCAAAGAAGTAGACGAGTACACAGGGCGGGCCGTCAGTGACTACCGATCAAGATGTTCGAGTTGTGTACAAGACGATTGAGAGCATGCACTGAGTTGTGTGTTCTCAATTGGCAATCTTGAGCAGCCCGAATCGCTTCAAGGTTTGGCTGAGGTAGCCAACTGACGTTGACCTTACCCCGTCGCCCCGGCATAATGTGATGGCCTGAAAGTGGGGCAGTATTTTGAAGATAATACTCGCTGGCTACAACGTAGACGCAGATGTGATCGACGAGCTTGCAGCCAGTAGAGAAATGGGCGACGTCACTCCGGAAACCATATCCGCGGCATATGCAAGGATAAGCAGGGACCCCAGGCCTGTTGATGAGCTTCGCAAACTCGCTCGTAAAGAGGTGGAGAAGGCAAGAAGGTCAAACAAGAACATCATCTTTGGGTTGGGTCACCACTCAGTTGCAGAACACGCAGTTTTCAATTTTGATATAATAGGGGTCTCCAGGCTTGCCATTGAAGAGATAGAGAAATTCAGACTGTGCTCATATACAGAGAAGTCCCAGCGGTATATAACACTGAAAGATGAGTTCATAGTTCCTCCTGAGATTCAGGGCTCCAATCTCGAGAGCCGGTTTGTGAAGACTGTGAATGCGCAGAATGAGCTCTACCACAAGCTTTTTGACAGGCTGAAGGAAAGAGTCGCGAGGTGGTATCACGATGAGGCGGAATCTCCTGGTGAGCTAGGAATCATAGAAGGGATAGCAAAGGAGGATGCAAGATACATAACCTCTCTCGCAACCGCAGGACAGCTTGGTGAAACAATCAACGCGCGAAACTTGGAGCTTCTTCTGAGGAGGTTTGCATCGCATGAGCTTCTGGAGGTTAGAGAGATAGGCAAACGGATGTATGAATGCGTGGCAGATGTTGCGCCAAGCATAATCTTGTTCACGGAAGCAAATGATTATGATCAGAAGACATATCCGGCACTGCGCACTGTTTCGGCCGATTTGGCGAAGACCGGTATTCAACCTGAACGGCCCGTTACTGTCCAGCTTGTTGACTACACCAAGGATGCCGACCTTGTCCTGGTGGTAGCTCTTCTTCATACTTCAACGGAGATGTCTTACCAGAAGTGCAGAGAGGTGGGTGAGAAGCTATCCCTTGAGAAGAAACGGGAGATTGTCAAAACTGCCTGCCAGCGCATGGAGCTTTATGATCCAGTATTGAGAGAGTTCGAATACATACATCTCAGCTTTGACATTGTTGTCTCGGCTTCAGGTTTCGCTCAGCTTAAGCGACACAGAATGGCGACCATTACTGTACAGAATTACACTCCGGAGCTGGGGTTAACTGTACCGCAGTCAGTTATTGACTGCGGTATGGAGAAAGAGTTTTCATCCGTTGCTGAAATGAGCGAAAGGAGCTATCACGCGCTTCTCGAACAGTCGCCTTCTGTTGCTCCTTATGCTTTGACCAATGCCCATAGAAGAAGAGTACTGCTGGGGTTGAATGCGCGTGAACTCTATCACTTCTCGAGGTTGAGAGAAGATCTAACTGCTCAATGGGAGATAAGATCGGTTTGCAAAAGGATGACAGAACTGGCCAGAGAAATCATGCCTCTTACAGTGCTTCTTGTGGGTGGAAAGGATTCCTACCCGGGGATTTATGAACAGGTTTATGGCAAACCCCCCAAAGTCCTTAAACCCGAACTGCCTACCTGACGAAAGGCCTTCAGCTGTCACAACTCAGTACTCAATCGAAATTGAGAAAACGGAAATCAAAAATCACCCTGGCGCGCGCACCCCGGAATGTCATTGCGAGACTTGGGGAGCGAGGCGAAGCAATCTGGCACAAGCAGATCCTTCGGCGGAGTTTATGCTGCCTGTCCTGAGGGCTTCCGAAGGGAGCGAGGTCCCGCCCGTCCCGAGCCTGTCGAGGGGAATTTATGGAGGGACGGAGCCGAAGGATCTAGCTGCGGGCTGGACACCAGGGACCAGACACAGAAAACTTGGTGCGAGATCATAGATCATAGATCTGAGATCTTGGATAGTGGGGGCCGGTCATTGTTGACATTGGGGTGAAGGCGTCGTAAACTTATGGTTGAGATGCGTTTAAAGATAGTCTTTCTGTGTCTGGTTGTGTTTCTCTGGGGCTGTGGTGGAACAGTCACGACTGTGAGGCGTGCAGCCAGGACTCCCATCGGAATGGTCCGCGTTGGAACATTCGGTGCGGAGCAACTTTCTAGCCCAATGAGCATATGTTCTGATGTTTACGGTGACATATATGTTGGGGATGGGGCCAGAGTGGGTGTGGAGAAGTTTGGTCCTGACTTCTCCTACAAGACAGAGTTTGGAGAATTTGGACATGGAGATAACCAGCTGTTGAGTCCGGTCGATCTTTCTAGTGACGGTTTCTACATCTATGTTGTTGATGGCAGAAACGAAAGGATTGCAAGGTATGATCGCTACGGTGGATTTTCCAAATTGATAGTGCCTGTGGGGGCAGATTCATTTGGTTCCGGCTGGCCAGTGGCGGTTGCCGTTTCAAAAACCGGTGAGATGTACATAGCGGAAACGAGGCCTGATCAGATTCTTGCCCTTGACGAATTCGGAAGGTTGAAATTCGCGTTTGGTCATCTTGGAGGGATCAGCGGTCTGAACAGGCCGACTTCAATTGCAGTAGGTCCATCTTCTGACATCTACGTTTGCGACAGCGGAAATAGGCGAGTGGTGATCTATGATCCTTTTGGAGGCTACCTCAGCGAGATAGGTGGTCTTGGGGATCCCAGCAGTGTTGACGTTGATGAGTCAGGTAATGTTTTTGTGAGCGACCTTTCAGATGGGACAGTTGTCTGCTTCGACCAGGCAGGGAACCGTGTCACCTCTCTTGAGGGTTTTCTCTCCCCTCGTGCGATTGAGGTGAGAGGGGACAGCACACTTCTGGTTGTGGACACAGAAAATGGCTTCGTGGCCATATACAAGATCTACTACAGGTGAAGCTCGACTGCCGGCATCCATGCTGGCAAGCGTCCTACTCATAATTCTGGCCTGCAGTTCGACAGGCAGCGTTGAGCTTTCCAGAGCATCTGACACTCTGCTAACAAAAGGCCCAGGTCCTTATCAGCTTGGAAAACGCTTTATCATAGAGGACTCTGACTCTGTTCTTCTTGAAGATGTACTGCTTACCAGAGATGAAGATTACAGGATAAATTACAGGCTGGGTCTCTTGACGTTGAAGCGATCACCATCTGAGAGTGTTGCACTTGTTGTGAGTTACAGATTCTTCCCCTTCCAGATAGGCGAGCAATACTACAGGCACAAAATCCAGGCCAATGTGGAAGGAGAGAAGGCTATCATGAAAAAAGAGCCCGTCGAGAGAAAAGAGACATCATCTGCACCTTCTACCCTCATAATCGGAGGGTCAAAGTCACTGGGGATAAGTGTAGGTTCAGGCAAAGACATTGAGCTTGAACAGGCCCTGAGAGTGAACATATCAGGTATGGCAGCAGAAGGGGTTGAGGTGAGAGCTATCCTTTCCGATCAATCCACTCCCATACAGCCTGAAGGGACTACAGAAGAACTCGAGGAGCTGGATCAGGTTGTACTCGAGATAAAAGGAAAGAACCTGGGTGCTTCATTTGGTGACTATGACCTGGAAATGAGAGATTCTCGGTTCGGCGAGATAGCGAGGAAGCTGGAAGGAGGAATGGGTGAGGTGAGATTCTCGGGAGTAAGCCTGATGGCGGCTGCAGCACGCAACAGGGGCAGTTTCGGCTTCAACCGCCTCTGGGGAATTGACGCAAAACAGGGTCCCTACCAGCTCACGTCTGAGGATGGGAGGACGGACATTGTGATTGTCGCAGGTTCAGAAAAGGTCTATGTGGACGGAGAGATAAAGAAGAGAGGCCAGAACAATGACTATGTGATAGACTACTCCACCGCGCAGGTGACATTCACCAGCAGGGTTCTCATCACCTCTCTTTCAAGGATTCTTGTCGATTTTGAGTATGCTGTATTGGACTACAGAAGGTCTCTCTATGCTGCCAGTGCTTCCTACTCATCCTTAGCCGGGAAACTCCTGATCGGTGGAAGTTACCTGTATGAAGGAGATGACAAAGACTCACCTGTGAGCCTGAGCATCACACCTGAGAGGAAGGAGCTGCTTCAGAATGCCGGGGACGACACTTCGCTTGCGTGGGCGCCAGGCGGTGTGTGGGTTGGTGATAGTCTGGGAAGTTACATCCTGACTGACTCTGTGTATGAATACAAGGGATATGGGAAGGGGGACTATTCGGTCTTATTTACGAGGGTGCCCGAAGGTGAGGGGGACTATGAATACAACTACGCTCTCGGAGGATACGAATATGTTGGGTTGGGCAATGGAGACTATGTAGCAAAAGTGAGGCTTCCCTTGCCCCAAAGAGATGAGTTCTACTCTTTCAGGGCGGATTACGAGATTGCTGAAGGTGTTGCGGCAGGCTTCGAGTACGCAGGAAACAGGAGAGATGAGAATTCGTTCTCTTCCATAGCAGATGACGATAATATCGGCTCAGCCTATGATTTCTCATTTGATGGAAACTTCCGGGAGAAGCTCTTCATAAGAAGTAAGTATAGGGTCTGGGGTGATAGGTTCAGTTTCCCGGGGAGAAGAACTGAAGTCCAGTATGAAGACAATTGGAATGTCGGTGAAAGTGAAGGTGAAGAGTCGGCAGGAGAACTCGAAGTTGGGGTTTCGCCATTTAATGGAATGAGAATGACCGCCAGCTTTGGCAGGCTGGAGAGACCAGGTGGCGAGGCAAACAAGACGGGGCTGGACGTTTCCTTCAATCACATAAGTTTGCCATCAATCTCCTACGCATATAGTAGAGCGGAAAACGACCTGGATACCACCGGCACGCGCATACGGCACGGGTTGACTGCCACACAAAGGTTGGGCAGATTTTCTCCGAGACTCTCCTTCTTTAAGGAGGAGGGCGAAACCAGGCTGAGGGAGGGGACTGCCGGGTTATCTTTGGGTCTGGACTGGATGACCGGCGACGTTTCATACAGTCACAGGCTCGATGATGTTTTGGATGAAGGTGGCTGGACGCGCGAGGGCACGATAAGAACTGCGAGAGCCTCCTTTCGGGCATCGAGAACAAAGAGAGTGAGCGGCTCCCTCGACTTCGTCCACAGGGACAAAAGGTACGAACACGATTTCCCAGGTGAGAGTTCTAACTACGATCTGGCCAGTCTGAGACTGAAGGTGAAGCCGATTGAGAAACGCATGTCCGTGGAAGCAAGATATGAGCTGACTCAGACTCAATCGAGAGCCAGGCGCGAGGTTTTCCATGAGGTAGAAGAGGGGACCGGCGACTACAGCAAGGATCCAAGCACAGGCGAATACTATCCAGACCCTGAAGGTAACTACAGAAGAGAGATAGTGGCGACGGGGGACTACAGGCCAGTTGCGGATATCTCTTCTTCATTCAGAGTTTATCTCTTGCCTGTAGACGTTCTGTCTTTTGACGGATTCATAACAATCGAGGAGAAGACCGTTCAGGAAAACCGGTTTTCAATCTACACATTTGACTTCAAAAACTTCCACAACGATTCGACGACCCTATCCGGAACTTTTTCATTCCAGGGAGATATCGATCTTTTCCCGTACTCGAACCGCTCACTCAGCATGAAATTGAGGTATGGTGATTACGAGGACAACCGATTGGAGACAGTCCATCAAGAGAGAGAAAGATTTCAGCTTTCTCTATTGGGCAAGTCGAAGTTGAGCAGAGCGCTCTCCGGGGAAGTCGAGGTGGGCACAAGAAGCGAGGAGACACGAAGCACAGAAAGGGGTTCCGAAAGGAGAGAGTCCTGGAAGAATGTGCGATCCACTCTTACCTGGAGACTGAATAACCGTTTTGAGCCATCGATCTCTGCTGGATATGAGATGGGCGAAGTGAGCGAGCCATACCACTACGGTTCGCTCGGGGCTGTTGCTATGACCTCTAGAGAGATTTCTCCGAGAATACGCTACTATCTCACACGCAGAGGAAGGGCCGAGCTTAGCGTCACGGTGACCGACAGGAGATCCGAGTCCGACGTACTTCCGCCGGACATACAGGCCATCTACGCGCCTGGATTGACAACCACAGTGAGGTCGAGTACGGAGTACAGGGTTAATGAGTGGCTCACTTCTTTCTTGAATTACTCGGTGAGAAAGGAACCGGATGATAAGCCTAAGCATACATTTCGGGCGGAGATGCGGGCCAGTTTCTGATGGAGACTTATTCACTCACCGCCGTATGACACCCTCTTCAGACAGTCGGGTTCAGGGTCGGGCGTCATACCTTCTCGAGGAGGCATACTTGTGCGCAGGAGGATAGGTATTGCGCTTGGTGCCGGTTCTGCGAAAGGATTGGCACACCTTGGTGTTCTTCAGGTCCTGGAGGAGAACGCGGTAGAGATATCCTATATTGCCGGGTCATCTATAGGTGCAGTGATTGGCGCAGCTTATGCTGCGGAACCAGATGCAAAAGAACTTGCTCTGAAAACAAAGGCCCTCTTGCACAGCGAGGCATTTGATGCGATAGGGCTGGAATTTTTGGTGAAAAAGGATCATCCAGGGCCAGGTCTGTTCAGAAGGATAACGGATTTTGTGAGGAAGCGCTTCTTGATGAGCAGAGCTGCAATGAGGCCCTGGTTGGTGGAGGGTGAGAAGATTGAGTCTGTACTGAGATTGATCCTCCCCGATATTGAGATTACCCAGTTGAAGATCCCGTTTGCATGCGTGGCCCTGGACCTGACCACTGGTAGGGACGTTGTCTTCAAATCGGGTTCGCTGATCCAGGCTGTCAGGACGAGCATGTCCATTCCCGGTGTCTTTCCTTATATGGAGATCAAAAAAGGCATCCTTGTTGACGGCGGAGTCACTGCGTCTGTTCCTGTAGATGCAGCAAGGGAGATGGGAGCAGAATTTGTGATTGGCGTTGACCTTCTGGACAAGATGAGCAGAGACTTCAACGTGAAGAGTGGGCTTGAAATAAACTTCAGGGCTGATGAAATCGCGAAAAGGAGGCTAAACTTTCTCCGGGCCGAAAAAGCTGACCTTCTTGTTCGTCCTAGAATGGACACCATTCACTGGGCAGACTTCAGCAAACCCGACTTTTGTATTGATCGTGGAAGAGAAGCCGCTCTGGAAGCGATACCTCTCTTGAGAGCGAAACTGAGGAAGAGACGCAGGTTATGGCCGTTTTAATATATTCTTGACATGCCCACCGGGAAATGATAGATTGCATGCGCCATGGCCAAGAAGGTGAAGGACGAGCGGAACAAAGCCATAAATGCTCTAAAACTCAGACTTAAGGTTCTTCAAAGGGCTGCTGAAATATCCAAATCGACATTCGATCTGGATAGGATTCTCGATCAGTCCGTGGAGCTGCTTATGGAGGTGATTCCTTCCGAAGCAGCCTCTTTTTACCTTGTGGTCGGTGACACGCTCAACTTCAAGGTTGCGAAGGGGGAGAAGGGGGACCAGTTGGTGGGTGGGCACATGAAGATGGGGCAGGGCATCGCGGGCTGGGTGGCAAAAACAGGAATACCCTATTTGACCAATGACGTTGTGCGTGAGCCTAAGTGGGAGAGGAGAATAGCGGAAGAGATGAAGTTCGACACGAGAAGTATCCTGTCTGTTCCTGTCAAGTCGAAAGAAGAGGTGATTGCTGTTGTTCAGCTCATTAACAAGAGGGAAGAAGGGGAATACGACGAGGACGATCAGGAGATGGCGGGTCTGTTTGCCTCTCATCTGGCTAATGTTATGGACAGTGTAAAACTCTACTGGGAAATGTCAGAAAAGGTATCCAAGCTGAGCGTGTTAATGGATGCCTCCATTCACATGACCTCCACGCTGGACCTGGAAGAGGTCCTCGATCTGATAATGAGTCAGGCGAAGGAGGTGTTGGACGCAGAGGCAAGCTCCGTATTCCTGATTGATGAAGAGAAGAATGAACTTTACTTCGTATCCGCCACAGGAACTGGGGGCGGCAAGGCGAAGCGTGTGCGCGTACCCTGGGGAAAAGGGATAGTTGGCTGGGTGGCTGAGACTGGTGAGACTCTCCTTGTTCCGGATGTGGCCAAGGACAAGAGGTTCTACAGGAAAGTTGATGAGGAGACCGATTTCGTAACCAAGTCGATCCTCGCTGTGCCATTGGTGGTCAAGGGGAGAGTGGTTGGTGTTGCAGAGTCTCTCAACAAGAAGGGGACAAGCGGATTCACTCAGGACTATGTGGAACTCTTCGAGGCGTTTGCAAGACACGCTGCGGTGGCAGTAGATAATGCCAGGCTCTACTCTGAACTGGAGGAACTTTTCAAGAGTTCAATACGGGCTGTTGTATTCGTGGTTGAGGCAAAGGACAAGTACACTCGCGGGCACACCGAAAGGGTAACAGAGTACAGCGTGATGGCGGCCAGGGAACTCGCTCTGTCCAAGGACGAAGTGAAGAGAGTAGAAATAGCTTCTCTTCTCCACGACATTGGCAAGATTGGCATTCCTGATACGATCTTGGGCAAGCCCGGTAAGCTTACCGATGAAGAGTTTGAGATTGTCAAGGACCATCCAGTGAGGGGTTGCGAGATAATGGGTCCCATAGCGGCGATGAAGAATGTAATCCCCGGCATACGACACCATCACGAAAGGTATGACGGCCTGGGTTATCCTGACAAACTGAAGGGAAAAGAGATACCTCTTCTGGGCAGAATAATCTCTGTGGCGGATGTTTTTGACGCCTTGACCACAGATAGGCCCTACAGAGGAGCCATATCGATCGACGAGACACTAGAGTACCTTCAGTCGAATGCTGGTTACCAGTTTGACCCTGATGTGGTAGATGCGTTCTGCAAAGCCTATGACAGACAGAGAGAAGGTGGAGCAGAGTCAGAGGAGGGGTAGAAAAGCTGCATGGCCTTTAGTGTAAAGCTGGAAGTTTACGAAGGTCCTATGGACCTTTTGCTATATCTGGTGAGAAAAGATGAGTTGGATATTCAGGATATTCCTATTGCGAAAATAGCCAACGAATACCTTGAATACATAAGATTGATGAGGCTTCTCGACCTTGAGTATGCGGCTGAGTTCATATTGATGGCGGCAACCTTAATGCGTATCAAGGTTCAGAGTCTCCTTCCTACACCTGCCTTGGAAGAGGAAGAAGAGGATCCCAGACTTGAACTGCAGCGGAGGATGCTTGAATACCAGAAGTACAAGGAAGCGGCCGCAAGATTGGGTCATAGGGAGGAGGCCGCCCGGGACCACTTCCCCAGGACCTATATGCATGCAGCTGAACCTGAAGCCAAGGAGGAGATAGACTCAGAGGTGAGCCTTTTTGACTTGCTCTCTGCCTTTAAAGCAATTCTGGGCAAAGTGGAGAAGATCGATGTCTATGAGGTAGAAACAGCCCGGCAATCAGTTGAAGAAAGAATGGAGGAAATAGTGTCCATTCTCTCTGGAGAGACAGGCTTGAATTTCTCCAGGCTGTTTTCGTCGGACTCGACAAGACTTGATTTTATAGTCACTTTTCTGGCGATTCTTGAATTGATCAGACTGCAGAAGATTCTGGTGAGGCAGAGAAAAGCCTTCGGTCAAATTACAATACGTCTGGCCAAACCCAAATAGCCAAATTCCAAGCGCCAAATCACAAACAAATCAGAATAACCAAGCGCGAAATTCGAAACAACTAACGGTTCGAGTTTGTGATTTAGGATTTCGAGGTTGGAGTTTATTTGGAGCTTGGAATTTGGCGGTGGAGATTTGCTTTGAGTTTGGGATTTGGCTCAAAGTTGGTTCAAGAACCAGAAATGGTTTTCGCCAGGATTTCTTCCGCGGCACTGTACACACAGTCCACGCTCAAGCTGGTCAGACAGGCGAAGTCGCCTCTCCTGCAGGTTAGTGGCCTCGGGCTGTAGTAGAAGCATGGGCTACAGGCAAGTCCTGCTCTCACGAGGGCATATTGTCCGGTCCAGGGGTGCAGCCAGACAGGGTCAGTGGGGCCAAATATCGCTACTACGGGCGTTCCTACGGCAGCGGCAATATGCATAGGCCCTGCATCGTTGGTGATGAACACGTCGCATCTTTCCATTATGGCTGCGCTCTGGCGGACAGTTGTTCCCTCCACTATGTACAAAGGTGACTGGCAGGCTTCTTGTATCGTTCTGTTTGTGTCCACGTCGTGGGGCCCCTGAAAAAGAAGAATCTGGTAGTTGTGATTCTTGCTCAACCTGTCAGCAAGGGCAGCAAAATTCTCGGCCGGCCAGCACTTCTTGTGCATATTCTTGAGAGTCGTGGACCATGCGTGCATGCCGATGAGAACCTGGTCGTGGGGGAGTTCATGGAGGAACCGGGACGCATATGTTCTGTCCGTCTCTTTCAGTGGGAGGCTGAGAGTCTTGTCATCTTCTAAGATGTCAATTCCAGCCAGGCCAAGGAGTCTCAGATTTTCTTCCACATTGTGAAGATCCGGCCTTTCGAGCACGGTCCTGTTGTTCAGGAAGAAGAGATTCTTTGCATTTTGATGATGATATTGGTGGGCCAGTCTGAGCCTTGCGCCAATAATGAAACTGACAAGATTGTACTCTATTCTGTTTGCCGGGTAACACATTATACTCAGATCAAACTTCTTCCTCCTCAGTTTCAAAAGGAACTTGAGAGAAGACAGAGGGCCCTCATTCAAGAACTCCCAGAGTATGACTTTATCAATGCGAGGATTGGCCTCTAGGACTTCTTTGCAGGGCTTGTACATGACTAAGGCAGTCACATGCGCCCCGGGGAAAGCTCTCTCCAGAGGTTGGAGGATGGGGGTACAGTTGATAGTATCGCCTATTCCCGGCAGCGATATTACAAGAATTTTCTTAACAGATGGGCTCCTACGTAAGAATGTGCTCCTGAGGGCCAAACTCACCTACCGGCTAACAGTCTGTCTCCAAGAAAGCGAGGAAGTCCTGCTTCGATGATCTTTCTGCGTGCAGTTTCAATGTCGTATTCGGCCCTCTTGATTTGAACGGTCTTCCGGGCGGTGTCGTAGATGGCGTACGAAGCTCTGGGGTCGAGATCTCTTGGTTGTCCCACTGACCCAACGTTTATGATGTAACGGTTCTCCTCTTCGATGTCGAGGCTCGCCCGCGCATCAACAATCACTCTGTTCTTGGAGTTGACGAACGTAACAGGTTGGTGAGAGTGTCCGACAAAGCAGGCTCGCTGAATGAAATGGTGAAACTCCATCTTGGCATCATCTATTGAAAAGATGTATCTCCACATGGCAGGATTGGAGGGGCTGGAGTGGACTACAAGGCCGCCTTTGAGCACCATGCTTGTGCTCAAAGACTCCAGGTATTTCTTATTCTTGGAGGATAGCGTATCTCCAGTCCAGGATATTGCTGTTCTCGCGAGGGGGTTGAAGCCTTCTATACGGGTCATATCTAGAGCGGCGCTGTCGTGGTTTCCCAAAATCGCAACATCTGCCACTTCTCTCACAATCTCCGTACACTCGTTGGGATCAGCAGCATATCCGACGATGTCTCCCAGGCAAATGTATTGGTCAACTCGTTCTTTCTCGAGAGCCTCCAGCACCGCGTTCAATGCTTCCAGATTGCTGTGTATGTCAGATATTAGCGCATATCTCAACGATATCAGTTCCCTGCCTTTGTCGCAGCCTCGGGGTGGCTTTTCGCTATTTTGTCCAGTATGCCGTTCACGAACCTGCCTGAATCCGGGGTTGAGTATTTCTTGGCAACTTCAATTGCTTCATCAATGGTAACTTTCATGGGGATGTCCGGAAAATACAGGAGCTCGGCTATGGCAAATCTCAGAATGTTTTTATCTATGATCGCGATTCTGACAAGGTCCCAGTTCTTCGCTGTATCTGAGATCAGCTTGTCAATGTCACCTAAGTGATTCATGACCTGTTTTACCAATGATTCAGCAAATGCCCTTGTTTCGTCATCTACGGATTTGGAAGCGAAATGGTTGCTTAGAACGAACTCCAGTTCGTCCTCTGCAATCTCAATTCTGTAAAGAACTTCGAGTGCGAACTCTCTTGCTCGCCTTCTCTTGCCCATCGGGGTCTGGTCCTACTTGCTTTTGTTTATCCGTCCGAGGAGGTTCGACATCTCCACGGCACTGATTGCGGCATCCCAACCTCTGTTGCCTGCTTTTGTTCCCGCCCTTTCGATTGCCTGCTCCTGGGTATCTGCGGTTATGACACCGAAAATTGTGGGAACACCGCTGTCCATCGACACCTGAGCGACGCCCTTTGCCACTTCCCGGGCGATGAATTCGAAGTGTGGTGTATCCCCTCGTATCACCGCACCAAGGCAGAGTATGGCATCGAACTTCTTTGAGTCGGCAAGGTGCTTTGCCAGACAGGGAATCTCGAAAGATCCCGGAACTCTGTAAACCTCAATCTTGTCCTCGTCAGCATCATGCCTTCTCAAGCAATCGATTGCACCGTCCAAGAGTTTGTCCCCTATGAACTGATTGAACCGAGACAGGATGATTGCAAATTTCCTGCCTTTTGCGGAGAGGTTCCCCTCAAATTCTTTCACATCTACCCCCTTTTCTATACCTTTCCCAGGATGTGGCCGAGCTTATCTCTCTTTGCTTTCAAGTACCTTTTGTTCTCCTTTGTGGGCGTGGCCTCAAGGTGTATCCTCTCCACAACTTCGAGACCGTACCCTTTCAGACCCACAACCTTTCTTGGATTGTTGGTAATTAATCGGATCGTGGAAAGGCCGAGGTCCACGAGTATCTGAGCCCCTATTCCATAGTCCCGAAGGTCAGGGTCGAAACCGAGTGCAAGGTTCGCCTCAACGGTGTCCAGCCCCTTATCTTGTAACTCGTAGGCGCGGATTTTGTTCTTAAGACCAATGCCTCTCCCTTCCTGCCTCATGTAGAGGAAAACACCTCTACCCTCCTTTCCAATCATCTCGAGTGCCTTGTGGAGCTGGCTTCCGCAGTCACACCTGAGCGAACCGAAGACATCCCCTGTGAGGCACTGAGAATGTACTCTAACCAGGATGTTCTTTTTTCCGGATACTTTTCCTTTTACCAGAGCTAGATGGTGAGAGCTGCCCAGTATCGATTCATAGACGTGCAGATCAAACCTCCCATATCTGGTGGGTATGAAGGAAGAAGCAACCTTTTCTACCAGCTTGTCTCTTCTGGCTCTATACTTGATTAGATCCTTGATGGTTATCAGCTTGAGCCCGTGTTCCTTTGCGATTTCGATAAGCCTCGGAACCCTCGCCATTGTTCCATCAGCATCCATGATCTCGCAGAGAATCCCCGCAGGATAGAAGCCAGCCAGCCGGGCAAGATCAATCGTGGCTTCGGTATGTCCTGCTCTCCTCAACACGCCACCCTTTTCCGAGCGGAGAGGGAATACGTGTCCGGGTCGGGCCAGATCTTCGGGACGAATATTAATGTCCATGATAGTCTTTATGGTCTGAGCCCTATCGTGGGCCGATATGCCTGTCGTGGTCCCCTTGATTGCATCCACAGAGACTGCGAAAGGTGTTCCCATCTTGGCCGTGTTCTTTGAAACCATGGCCGGTATCTTTAATTCATCCAGTCTTTCACTGTTTATGGGTAGGCAGATCAATCCCCTCCCATGCTTGGCCATGAAGTTTATTGCCTCAGGCGTCACTTTTTCAGCCGCCATTATGAAGTCGCCTTCGTTCTCTCTATCTTCGTCATCTACTACAATGACCATCTTTCCGACTTTAATATCTTGCACTGCTTCGTGTATGGTGTCAAAATCGCTCATGTTTCGGTTGTCTCCTTATTTCTATCCATCAGTTTTTCGATGTGCTTGGCCAGGATGTCGGCCTCTATGTTTACCTTATCGCCCGGGCGCTTGTCTTTCAGTGTCGTCGATGCAAGAGTGTGAGGTATCAGGGATGCTGTGAACGCCCGAGGTTTGACGGATGCCACGGTGAGGCTGACTCCTTCAACGCACACACTTCCCTTCTCAACTATGTACCTCTCCACCATCTGGGGAGTTTCTATCTCCCAGAGCTGGGAGCCGCTCGGCTGTTTTATGGACCTTATTCTAGCGGTCGTATCGACGTGACCGGTTACGAAATGGCCCCCGAACAAAGATAAAGGTGTCATCGGGCTTTCAAGATTGACTCTGGTTCCAGCCCTCAGCTCTGAAAGATTTGTTCTCGAAAGAGTCTCCTGGCCAACCTCCACCTCAAATCTGCGGCCAGGACTGATGACGGTGAGGCAAGCACCGTTCACGCAGACAGAGCTGCCACTGTTCATCTCAGATGAAACATTCACGGCTTCAATGCTCAGCCTGAGATTGCCTCTCATTCTGGAGACTGAGATGACTTTTCCTATTTCCTGAACCAGTCCCGTGAACATTTGATCGAACCTCTGCTATTTTCGGACTTCTTTGGATAGGCGATCACCAGTATGTCAGTGCCTACCATACGGACGTCCGTTATGTCAAGCTGAAAAGCATCATTGAGGCCGTCTGCTGCAAAACCTTTGAATGCATCGAGACCTGAACCGATAATCTTTGGAGCCACGAACAGGATCAACTTATCGACTTTGTCTTCATTGAGAAAGGATGAGAAGACCTCTGCTCCACCTTCGACAAGGATTGACGTAATTCCCTCTTGCGCTGCCCTTCTCAGAAGACTGTCAAGACTGACTCTACCTGAGTTGCTAGATTCAAGAGACCAGATCTCAGCATTGCCCACCGCCTTGGGGGATGAGACGGCCGTTGCTATTGCGGTGGGCGCATTTCGATCCAGTACTTTTGCATGTAGTGGAGTACGGAGCTTGGAGTCGAGGACAATTCTTCTGGGTTTTCTTTCACCTTCGCCGATTCTTACGGTCAACGAGGGATCATCTGCCAGAATGCTTCCAACACCCACAAGGATTGCATCCGCATCGGCTCTCAGGCTTTGAACGTGGTCTCTCGCCTCAACTTCTGTTATCCATTTTGACTGGCCACCCCCGGTCGCTATCTTACCGTCAATAGTGGCCGCTACCTTCAGGGTGACGAAGGGAAGACCGGTTCTGGCGAACTTGATGTAGCTCTCGTTCATCCTTTTTGCCTCTTCATCGAGCAGCCCGAGTTCGACCTGGAGCCCGGAGTTCCTCAGTAGTTCAATCCCCTTACCAGAGACTGACGGGTTTGGGTCGGTTGTCGCTACGAGAACCCTTGATATTCCCGCCTTGATGATTGCCTCTGTGCAGGGGGGGGTTCTGCCCCATGTGAGGCAAGGCTCGAGAGTGACATACATCGTTGCCCCTTCAGCTAGATATCCAGCCTCTGATAGTGCATTCACTTCTGCATGAGGCTTTCCGGCACCATGGTGGTAACCTCTTCCGACCACCTTCCCATCGTTTACGACTACGGCGCCTACGAGGGGGTTGGGACTCACCCTTCCGCGTCCCTTTTGAGCGAGGAGCAGTGCTTCTCTCATTATGTTTCTCTCGATGCTGGGCATAGAAAAACCCCGATAGCTCTCTTCGGGGCCTAAGGGGGTCTTGCGAGTGTCAGTACTTGTTTCCCTCTTCTCCCTTCCAGACTTTCACTGTCGGCTCCGGAGTTTCACCGGATCAGCCCTTTCAGGCTCGCGGGCGTTCGCCGCCGGCCGGGAATTTCACCCAGCCCCGAAGAGGAATAGTCAATATACAGCAGAACCCTTCCGCTGTCAAGGGCAATTCGGTCCAGATGTCATAGCAAGTACTGTCATTGCGAGCGATAGCGAAGCAATCTGGCACAAGCAGATCCTTCGACTCTGTGCTTCGACTACTCTCCCTTCGGGTTCCCTCCCCTCGACTCGGCTCGGGACGGGCAGGACAGGCAGGACTGTTGAGCCAAAAATGACTATTAGCTCTAATGGGCCGAAGGTAAAGGAAAATGTGCTTGACATTGGCGTGTTGATGGTGTAACCTTTATTAAGTGACAAGGATGGGGCGGCAGGGAGCCGCCCTTCCTTTCGTGCGATGTGCCAGGCTTCCTGTAAGAAGAGCTCTCATATGGATATTAGAAGACGGTTTTTGCTGTTGTCTATCATTACTCTTGTGGGCCTTTCGGCCACTGCGACATGTTTGTCGGAAGAGGATGGGCCCAGGATCGTTTCGAAAGCCCTTGGCGGTCAGCCCCTTTCCCCCGCTGGTGTTCCTGTCCCGAGTTTTGGGGACACAATCAGGTATGACGACGGCACGCTCACCTTTGGACTCTGGCTCCCCGGGGAAGATGTCTACTGGGCAATGAGGTTCACGCCTGCCATGGACTGCACCTTGAAGGAAGCACATTGCGCCATTGATATCTGGTCTGGTCAGGCACCGACCTGCACGCTTATTGTCTGGGATGACAACGGTGGAGAGCCTGGAACTCGTGTATTCAGCACGACCTTCACACCGGACACAACAGGCCTGAACGTTATCGATATCACAAGCGTGATCACATATCCGGAGTCAACAGACTTCTGGATAGGCTATTTCCTTCAGGCACCTGCTGGTCTGGACACCACACTTGCGGGGGCAGACTCCGCGGTGGATTACAACGAGAGGAGCGGTATTGGTGTCTCGGGTGTCTGGTACACTATGAATGACCTTGGTGGCGACGGAGACCTGATCATAAGAGCATTCGTAGAATACTACGGACACGATGTTGGGACAGATTCAATAACAGGTCTGCCTGATACTGTCAGGCCGGAGTCCACCTACTCACCTGTCGCATGGGTACACAACTACGGAATTCACTCTGAGAATTTCCTGGTGGAGTGTCTCATCAATCCGGGAGGATATTCCGATACGTTTCAAGTGCTGTCTCTTGCCCCTGCCGCAGATACCGAGTGTGTTTTCAAGCAGTGGACAGTTCCTCCTGATGACAGTACGCCTTACACTATGTGCGTGGCAACGCTTTTGGCGTCGGATGCGGATCTGAGCAATGACACGTTGTGCAAGGGAACCTACGCAGTGAATCCGGTCATACATAATGCTGGGGTAGATTCAATCACAAGTCCTCCTGATACAGTATGGACCGGCATGGACTACAGTCCTGTGGCATGGGTGCACAACTATGGGGGCAGCAGTGAGTATTTCTTAGTAATCTGCCAGATTGACAGCTTTGGTGGTGTGGTCTACACGGACACAAACCAGGTGCTTAATCTTGCCCCTGGAGGGGATCAGGAAGTAGGGTTCACTCAATGGACTGTGCCTCCTGAGCAAGGAGTCCCTTACAGGACCTGCGTCTGGACTATACTCATTGGTGATATTGACCCATCGAACGACACTTTGTGCATGTTGAGTTATGCCATTACCGGCGTAGCAGAAGAGTTGTACGTTCGCAGGCCACGTCGCCTGTTGCTTCACACGATCGTTCCCAATCCTTTCTCCGTGTCCACCACGATCTTCTACGAGATACCTGTCCCCGGGAGAGTGAACGTTCGTATCTACGACGCCGCCGGAAGGCTCGTCAGGACCCTCGTGGATGACGAGACTTCTCCCGGTAATCACAGGACAATATGGGACGGGAAAGGCGATGACGGCCCTGGGGTCCGAGACGGAGTCTACTTCTGCAAGCTCTCCGTGGGCAGGCTCGAATCTACAGCCAAGTTAATCCTTATCAAATAACCCTCCACCCTTCTTCCACAGCATAGTCCCCTGAAACCACGAGATTACACAAGATTAACACAGATGAAAGCCCATTCTCATGGCTGAAACCGAACCATAAGGAAATCTTGTGTTAATCCTTGCCCTCCGAAGCCACCTAGGCTTCTCCACCACCCAATCCCAACAACCAGCTTCGGTGGCCAGGGCCACAAGGCCGTCAGCCCGTCGAAGCTCAACGGAGTTGAGCGAAGACGGGCGAAGGAGGGAGTGAAATCTGTGGTTCAAAGGTTTTGGGTGTTCGTTCGTAGTTTGAAATTTGCAGTTCGTAGTTTGCAGTTTTCGGTTATTTGAGGTGGGTTTCAGGGTTCCAAAAATCCCTTGACAGCACAAGGGGGGTCTGATACTGTCGAATGTGAGACAGCAAATACTGACAATGAGAGGGGGTGGTTTGTTCCGGAGTTTTCTTGTTTGAGCAGAGTAGCCCAATCACAATAGGAGGTTTGTGATGAAGAAGTTTTTGGTCTTTCTTGTATTTGCATCTGCAACTCTCATTGCCGTCAGTTCCTGGGCTGAGACGATGGCTCCGAGCCAAAACGCGGCCAGAAAGACCACTGAGGAGTGGATATCGCCCAAGAATTATGAAGGCGACATAACTCTCGGCGAGGAGTGGATTACTTACTATGACGGAACACCGGCCTGGATCTGGTGGAATGGCCCTGAAAGGGCGACCATATTTGACCCTTTCGACTTCCCCAACGCGGTATATCCATTCTGGATCAAGAAGGTGAGGACTACTTTTGTGGAACAAGCCCCGTATCTCTGGGGCCCGTGCAGCCTTTTCACATTCAAAATCTACGACGATGATGGATCGAACTTGCTCTACGAGTCTCCTGAGCTGGTTGCAGCCAAGCGTCCTTTGAAAACAGAGCTTGACCTGGGCCCAGACTCAGTTGAGATCACCTGGGGGAAATTCTACGTTGCAGTCCACCCCACTGTATGTTGGGAAAGCCTTCCATACCACCCTACCAGCCTTACTGATGGTGCCTTCCAGGGCCACACCCGTTACGGGGTCCAAGGTTCTTGGGGTGGTGTCTATCCTAATGGTGAGATATACCATGAAGCGTATGTCGCCTGGGGAGTACTTCAGCACGATGTCTACGTAATGGATATTCTCGCGCCTGGATATGGTGCGGAAGTTAACACCAGTTACCCGGTCAGGCTGAATGTGAAAAACAGTGGTACCGATACTGAAACCTTTGACGTGGAGGTCTTGATCATAGCTGGTATTGACACAGTATATGCGGACACGCAAAATGTCGCGAGTCTTACGGGCGGATCCGTCAGGACGGTAGTTTTCGCCAACTGGACTCCGCTTCTGTATGGCCAGCAGTACAATGTGAAGGCAAAGACGTTGCTGCCCACAGATCAGAACCCGAATAATGACGAACTGACAAAGATCACAGAGACTTATGAATACGGCGAAATAGCATATGACGATTTCGAACAGGACGGCTACTGGGTTGTCACTCAGCCGAATGGTCCCCAGGACGCGTTTGGAGTCAAGCTCATACCTCAGTTCTCACCCCCTTTTAGAGTTCATAAGTTCAAGATCTACGTGAACTCCGTAGTGCCGTTCGATAATGTAAGACTGTGCCCTGATAATTTGGGATTTCCTGACTACAACAATCCCTACGATGAAATAGCTGCGCCCAATGCGAGTAACCCGCCCGAGTGGATCGTCCGTGATTTCGACTCGACTCAGACTTATATCAGTACTTCTCAGCCAATATGGCTCTGCGCACAGTTTACGAACGGAGGGGATGGCCCTGGCGTCGGTGGCGATGCCGATCCGCCGATCAGCCTCAAGTCATACTATACACAGGATTTCTCCACTTGGAATCTTGTCGCCCAGAACTTCATGATGAGGATAATCCATCTGCCGACTGTTGGTGTCGAGGAAGAGTTTGCTCTCAGAAGGGATGTGCGCACAAAACTCTACCAGAACACTCCGAATCCCTTTAGAAGGAGCACGACTATCAAATTCAGTATATCTCTGCCGGTCCATGCATCGCTAAAGGTGTACGATATTGGCGGAAGGCTCGTCAGGACTCTTCAATCTGGCACCATGGAACCAGGCATTCATACTGTTCCCTGGGATGGGAAGGACGAAATAGGCAGAAACGTAGCAGCGGGAGTTTACTTCTACAAGCTTAACGCTGCCAGAACCAGTGAGACGATGAAGATGATTATGGTCGAGTAGGTTTCTGCTGAAATCAGGCAAAAGGGCCCTTCGTGATCCTGCGGAGGGCCCTTTTACATTTATGATTTAAGATCTATGATCTAAGATTGCGCGACTTGCCGAACATGGGGATTGCTTCGTCATTTCATTCCTCGCAATGACACGGGGGGGTGCCTGGTACCTGGCGGTGCGTCTCTTGTGCATTCCTGGGAGTAGATACTGGATATCGCGACTTGCCAACATGGGGATTGCTTCGGAACTGCTTACTCTCCTCCGTCGGCAATGCCGACGAAGGACCAAATATGTCTCATCCCGCCTGCGACGGGCTGGACCTATTTGGCTCGCAATGACACAGGGGGGGCGTGTATGGCTGAGGGGCCTGGCATTGGAGAAGGGTGGGGTCTTTGTAATTTGTACTTCGTAATTCGTACTTCCCGGAGGGCACACTATTTTATTTGTTTGAATCGTCCTCTGTTTATGGTGTATATCTTTGCCTGTCCGGTTACGTCGTCCCTTGAAGAGAAAGAAACAGCACCAGATGCACCCCAGTAGGTGGTCACCATAGAGAGCCTCTCCATGAGTATTTCCGAGGTGGTTTGAGGATCTCTTGAGGCATTCTGAATGAGTTGGATCGCATCATAGCCCAGAGCAGAATGCCTGCTCGGCCTGGATCCATATTTCGACTCATAAAGAGCCTCAAACTTCCTGCTTGCTACACCTCCGGCGTATCCAGTCTCCACAGCCGCGAAAACAGCACCCTCAACGTACTTTTCTCCAAGCCTGGTCACCTTCTCTGAATGCCAGCCTCCGGCTCCAAGCATAGTCCCTTCGAATTCGTAGTATCTCATTTGAGGAGCAATCAGAACGATGTCATCTGGATATGCGGGTATGAAGACCGCTTGCGGTGACGAGGCCTTGACCGCAAGAATCTGCTCTCTGAAATCTGTGGTTCCTGCCTCGTAGCCCGCCGTGACGAGCACTCTGCCACCCAGGGAGGTGGCCACATCTCTAAAGATTTTTGAAAGCCCTTCGCCGTAAGCATCTTTAGGATAGATGATCGCAATATCAAACAGGCCGAGACTGGACACAGCAAAGTCTGCAATTGCCTTAGCTTGGGATTGAAGACTGAGGTTGAGCTGGAATATGTAAGGCCCTATGCTTGATATCCGACCTTCAGTCGAAGTGGGGGAGATAAGGGTGACTCCCCTGTTGCTCGCAACTCCCGCGGCCGCAATGGTGGGCATGGAGAGCACAGGTCCAATTATGGCAAGCACGTCATCCTGCTCTATCATCGACCGGGTTGCCTTAAGCGCTTCAATGGGGTCGCCCTTAGTATCATATGTTACTACCCTGAACATGGTTGTGTCCAAACCAAGACTGACTCCACGCTGGACAGCCATCCCATACATCAAGTATTCGCCACTCACAGGGAGCAAGAGACCTAATGTCCTTTTCACGAGCATGCCCGTCATGCCCTGAAGCATCCTTTCGGCCTTCTCGACATATCGACTGCCAGAATATCGGGTAGTCATCTTCCTTACTATCTGTGTTGCCCTCGACCTCCTCCCTGCCTGTATCTCAAGTTTTGCGGCCTGGTAGAGAAGAAGAGGCGCAAGTTTCTGATCCGGGAAGTCCCTGGCAAGCTTCTGCAATTCACGTGATCCCAGCTTTTGTCTGGCCATGCGGGTGAGAGTCTTCTCAGCTTCGCGCACAAGACGGGCATCCTCAGAGGTTGATAAAATGCGTAGAAGGTAACTGGCCGATTGGAGATGATTCTCTCTCTTTGAGTAAGATTTGGCAACTACCAGCATGGCATCGTCCACGTATCGACTTGAAGGATCAACATGGATCAAATTTCGACCCTGAAGTATCGCATCCCTGTATTTCCCCAGGCGGTACTTGCACAAGGCAACCATATACCGTGCACCTGCAATCTTTTCCGGATCCAGAAGTCCACTGGCTGCTTTCTGGAAGAGACCAGCCGCCTCCTCATATTTCCCCTGTTTGTATAGCTCCTGGGCTTTGAGGTATGGTTCGGGTTCTCCGTCGGTGGCTATCTCGTCTGGGATGCGTGGCTCTGCGTGCATGCAACCTGCTAGAGCTGCAACTAGAATCAGGCAGAGCAAGTGCTTTGCCCCTAGGGGGTTGCGGCCCGAAGACTTAGCAGACACTGGAATAGAAAAAGCTGCCATTTGCCTTCTAAATCTACAACAGCCAAAAGCCGTTGTCAATTGCCAAATAAGCCATAAGCTGTAAGCTATAAGATTAAAACTATGGGACCAAAAACCGAGCTTACAGCTTACACCATACAGCTGTTAGAGTTTTAGGTTGACATATAGGGCTACAATTTTTAATATCATAGGGCTTTGACCCACGATGCTGTGAGAGAAGGCAAATTGCTATTGCTGAGATACGGATTCCCCACTCTGCTTGTCCTACTCCTTTCTGCGCACGCAGCGCAAGCAAACGGAGACCTACTTCTTAGACAATTCCTCAGAGCTGATGCACTAATGGAGGAGACAAATCGGATTCATCCACTCTTTGCCGGACTGATTTTAGGCGAGACAGAAATAGCCGCGGAAAACATATCGACTGTCATACCAATCCTGGAGGTGTTTACCGATAGCACTCCTTCGAATCCTTTTCTCTGTCTTGCACTGGCAAATGCATGCAGGAGGCTTGGCCAGGAAGATGTGAGCGAATCTCTATTCGTCCTTACCAACAAGAGAGCTGCGAATGATGCGGGTCTCTTGTTAGTTTTGGCGTCAAGGTATGAGAACTTGAATCTCACCAAACACGAAGAGGCTGTTTATGATGCACTTCTGGATTTGAGCATGTCTTCCGCATATTTAAGCAGGCCCGCGCTCGGATACTATTTCTACAGGAGGGCCGTGGAGAAACTGAAGGAAGGCGAAAGGTCAGAAGCCTTGAGAGAGCTGGAAAGGGCTCTTGAGTTTGACCCTTACTCGCTTTCTGCAAATCTGTTGGCAACAGGTTTGGACATAAGAATGCTCAGGGGCAAAGCTGTGGGCCAGATGCTTGCACTGTACAGGGCAGTGAGGGAGAGCTTCTTCGCGCAGCATTTGGTCGTGTTGAACGGTTCAAGAGTAGCTGCGATCTGCCTGATGATCGTTGCGGTTGCGTTCTTACTGGGGATAACCTTTAGAAACTTGCCCAGTATACAGCACCGGACTTTTGAATTTCTGCCTTCTAGACTTCGACACGCCCATAGAGGTACGCTTGCGTGGGCTATAATGGGCATTCCTTTAATCTGGCTGTGGAGCATGTTTCCTTTGATCATCATACCCGTCTATCTTTTTGGAGCCTGGCTTCCAGCCTTGCGCAGAGAAAGGTTTTTCATCTTCGTATTCTTTGTTTACTTGATCCTTGTCCCGTTTCTTATGAAGTCTGAATCGAAACTGCTTCAACCGCTTGATCCTCACCATGAAGTGAGCATCATGGCAAGGGCTCAGGAAAGCGGGTACGAGCCTTCTCTTGCCGCTGAGATCAAGTCTCATCTGGAAAAAGACTCGAGGGATTTCAATATGATCTTTTCCTTGGGGCTCCTCCAAAAACGGGGTGGGAACTTCAAGGAGGCGATATCACTGTTCAGCGTTGCATCCGGCATGAAACCGAGATCATCCGCAGTGAGAAACAACCTTGGTAACACATATTTTGCACTTGGAGACTATGACAGAGCCATGGAAGAATACACGACGGCTGCTGAGCTGGATCCCGGGTCTGCTGCCCCACGATACAATATGGCCCAGACCTACTCAAAAAGACTGATGCTTCCTGAGGCGTCACAGGAATTGAATAGAGCGCTCAAGCTTGACTACGCTCTGGTGCGCCGGTTTAGAAGAATAGCAGGTGATACCTACAACAGACAAGTCATAGACATTGCGATTCCTCCTTCTCAGATGTGGCGAGTCCTCTTTCGTTCCAAGCCTCAAGGAAACGACAGCGCTATCGTGGGAAGCCTTTTCGGAGCATACCCAACGCTTCTCTCAATCACTGCTGCAGGGCTGTTGTTTCTTTCTATTCTGGTGGGTATTCTGTTGAGGGGTGTGTCCCTTTATACGACATGTATTGTCTGTGGGGTTCAGGCGTGCCACAAGTGTCTTGAGAACGAAATCTGCTCCAAGTGTACCAAAAAGATGGTGGTGACTGATTCCACCAGCATGCGGGAAAGGCTGGAGACCAAACTGAGGGAGAGAGCCTATAAATTCAGAGCGATCAAATCCCTGGTTCTTACGGCTGTGTTGCCCGGTGCAGGGCACGTTTTTCTCGGCTCCACCTGGAAGGGAGTCATGTATTCTCTTGTGTACTCGATTGCTTTGATAAACATAGCCTTCAGAGGATTGTTCATAAAGCTATCGCCTTTTTCTGAGGCTGCGGCAGGGTTCACCCAGGGGCTTGTCGCCTCGGGAGCAATGGTTGTGATATATGTGTTCTGCATTAGGAGCACCACGAGGACTCTTACGATGGAGGAAATGTAGATGGCTTTGGCAGGGAATCTCAAAGATTTCGGAGTGCCCGACATACTCCAGCTGATTATGAGCCAGGAAAAGACCGGAGTTCTGACAATAAAGTCCGACGCGAAGGTGGCCAACGTAGGTTTTCAAAAGGGCCAGCTCGTGGAAGCCATATACGGCGGTGCTACCAGAGACAGAGTCCTTAGGGACTATTTCGTGAAACCAGGAAGAATCTCAAGCGAAGAGTTGCAGGAGATCTTGAGGCACCAGGCTGAAACCGGCTCTTCTTTTGAAGAAATCCTTCTCAAGTTCGGATTCGTGTCTGAAGAAGAGCTGAAAGAGATAGTTGTTTTCAGGATACAGGAAGTGCTGGACATACTCCTGACGTGGAAGGAAGGAGAATACAGATTCGAGACTGATGCGACAATATATCCTAAGGGTGTGGTCCAGGTCTCTGTCAACCCTCAGGCAGTAATGATGGAAGGCATGCGGAGAGTTGATGAATGGCCGAGAATCCGAAGGGTTCTGTCAGACCCCAAAATAATCCTGGCACAAAAAGCCAAGCCTATACTCTCTATGGAGTTTGGATCGAACGAGAAGAAGGTGCTGGAATTAGTCGACGGTACAATGAGTCTTGCTCAGCTCCAGGAGGTGTCCGGACTTGGCAAATTCAGAACCTATCAGGCATGTTTCAACCTTCTGGAGGTGGGCGTCATAGAAAAGAAGGGGCTGGCGGTCACGAAGGTTGCCAGGAGGAAACGAGTGTCCGGTGCCAAGATCAAGGTGTTCACCCTCAGTGGTGCAGGGTGGATATTCATTGTCGCCTTTGTGATTGTCAATGTTGTCCTTGGCCTGTATGTGCGAAGCATGATAGAGGATAAAATAAAAGTCACAACAACCTCATCCCATCTTAGAACGAGTGCGACGAGCGACCTGAAGGTGTTACTGGACCAGTTTTTCCTGAAGAAGGGCTATTACCCCAGGTCTCTCGAGCAGTTGGTTGGGGAGTCCTGGACTACTCCCCAGGCAATAGCCGGATTCGACTACATGCGAACAGATGGAGGAGCTTCATACGTGCTCACCCCACTCGCCACCGAACGAACCTCCATCAAGTTGCCATTCTAACCCAACAAACCAAGAACACGAAATTCCCCCATCCACTCTCGCAGCCTTCGAAATTCGAAAATCAGACCAAGAACACGTCATTTGGGGACGGTGCTTGACATTTGACATTTCGTCCATTTTCCTGATTCTCTAGGTCTTGTGACTCTTTGTTATCCAAGGACTTACGCCGTCGCATTGGGGACGGTGCTTGACATTTGACAAAATGCCTAGGCCCATCGATACTCTTCTCCCCTTGGATGTGTTTGGTTTCCAGCAGATTCGGAGTTGATCCTGCTTGTTCTGAGCGATAGTGGAAGGGAGCCGAAGGCGGAGGGAGCCACCGGCGAAGGATCTGCTTGTGCCAGATTGATAATCATATAAAAGGCACCTCGGTATACC
>SOJN01000039.1 GCA_004376575.1 candidate division TA06 bacterium
AGCCACGGAGGGTGAAGTGGGGGAGCTAAGAGGAGCGAAGTCGGGTCAAGCCTTAAGAGGCAAATCCACAGGATGGGCCCGCACATTTTTGTTGGAGGACCAGATAACCATCTGGAAAACCGGGTGGGTTTGTGTTAGGATTGTTCTGGGATAAGCGAAAGTGGAGAGACAAACAGGAGGGTTGTTATGGCCACTTACGTGTTGATGACCAAGCTCTCGCCCGAGCTGACCAGGAAGATGAAGGATAGGGCGAAGATTGGGCAGGAGTGGAAGGCTCTCATAAAGAAGACGTGCCCAGAGGTGAAGTTTATTGCGCACTATGCTCTTCTTGGTCCTTACGATTTCCTTGATATTTACGAGGCACCCGACGAGGAGATGGCCGCCAAAGTATCAATGATTAGCCTTTCCCACGGAGCACTTCAGGCAGAGAGCTGGACGGCAATTCCCTACAAGCGGTTCCTCGAACTGGCTGATGAGATCTAACCTATCTCAGATATCAGATCGTAGATCTAAAATCTGGCAAGACGGAAGGCAGTTGAAGGAGAAGAGTGAAGGTCTATTTGGTTCGGCATGGTGAGGCCGCGTCAAGCAATGAGAATCCGCAGCGCCCGCTCACACACACAGGCCGCAAAGACACAGAGAAGGTCGCCGAATTCATCGGCCGTCTTTGTCTAAAGGTGACAGCCATCGAGCACAGTGGAAAGCTGCGCGCGCAGCAGACTGCTGACATCCTTGGAGCCTCAGTGGAATTGGAAGAGGGTGTGGCAAAGGCTGACGGGCTTACTCCCAATGATGATGTGGAGCCCTGGATCAGAGAACTTTCTAGGGCCGAACGAGACCTTATGCTTGTTGGACACCTCCCTTTCCTGGGGAGACTCGCTTCAGCACTGCTCACTGGCTCACAGGACCCAACCATCGCAAACTTCAACCCCTCCACGGTCCTTTGCTTGGAGCGCACCGACGAAGGTGCTTGGTACATCTCTTGGCTCCTCTCCCCTGAACTGCTGCCAAGCACTTGAAACCCCTTAACCACAGATTACCACTGGAAGTGGCTGTACGCTATGCGCAGGAAAGGCTGGAGATAACGAAATTCCCTCCCCTACATCACCCGAGACCCGAAACTGCGAAATTCTCATCACCCCTACCCTGCCCCTTCGAAATTCGTAGTTTCTATTCTCGAAGGTTGGGAGATGGGTTGAGTGGAAGTTCGATTTTCGAAGGTGTGGGGAAGGGTAGATGGGAATTTGGGAGGTTGCGTGTGGTGGTGGGCTGTGAGAGATGGTGCCAGGCATACAAATCTGCAAATTTGACGGAAAGCGCTGGGCAGCCAGAAAAGTGGCTTGACTTTTGTGCGGTTTCTTGCAATTTAGTGGGAGGATGATTGGCGTAGTTAGCTTGTGGCCTTGACAGCCAGAGAAGTCCAAAGGGAAGAACGTAGGAGGCTCCTGAGTTGACAGCCTCTAAATGACCACAATTGAGGGGGTGTGATGTGCCCAAAGTGATGAGAAAAATCATTAAGATTGATGAAGATTTGTGCGATGGATGCGGGGTGTGCATACCGGGTTGCCCCGAACAGGCACTGCAGATTGTCGATACGCCCGAAGGCCCAAAGGCAAGATTGGTGAAAGAGTTCTTTTGCGACGGCCTCGGTGCGTGTCTCGGCGCGTGTCCCACGGGAGCATTAACTGTCGAGGAGAGAGAATCAGATGTTTACGATGAAGAGGCGACGGTTGCTCGAATAAAGGAAGTTGCCCCGGAGATACTTGAGGAGCACCTCCGACACCTCAAAGAACACGCAGAAGAGTTACCTGAACATCACAGCCATAAGATGCCAAAGGGCGTGACTGCATGTCCCGGGGCCCAGGTGCTCCACTGGCCAGAGAAGAAGAAAGAGACTGCCAAGCCTGTGGAACTCGATTCAGAGTTGCGGCAGTGGCCAATACAGCTCCATCTGGTTCCGCCGGTTGCGCCCTACTTCAAGGACGCGGATCTTGTGATAGTCGCTGATTGTGTTCCCTTTGCATACGCGAACTTCCACCAGGACTATCTGAAAGACAAGGCGATTGCCATTGGGTGTCCGAAACTTGATGATGCTGAAGCCTACAAAGAAAAGGTGAAAGACATAATCAAGGCGGCAAATCCCAAAAGCATAAAGGTCCTGCACATGGAGGTCCCGTGTTGTTTTGGTCTCGTACACCTTGTCCAGCAGGCCATAAAGGAAGCTGGGAAAGACATACCGTTTGAGACTGAAACGATAAGTATAAAGGGCGAAAAGCTGTAGTCAACGGTCCTGCCTGCAGATACCACAACACAGCAGATTACGGCCAGTGCTGCAGGGGATTTGAGTGTGAAGCCAGAGAGTAAAGCCATACTACGTTGGACCATCGCCGTACTTGCCGCTAGCGCGGTGGGATCAGGGCTGCTCTTCTCGGGTCAGTGGATTGGGTATCGCGAGTCTGACTCAGGGGGAACAAGAAAAGGGTATATGAAATTGGCTTCAAAGCAAACAGGTGATTTGAGGGATAAGTCTGGAAAACACAAGAATCGACTGGGGCTGGAGAAAAGCCCTTATCTGCTTCAGCATGCCGATAACCCTGTGGACTGGTATCCATGGGGGCCAGAGGCATTTGACAAGGCTCGAAGGGAGAACAAGCCCATCTTTCTGTCCATCGGATATTCAACCTGCCACTGGTGCCATGTAATGGAGCACGAGTCGTTTGAGGATCCGGAGGTGGCCAGGCTGATGAATGAAGTGTTTGTTTGTATCAAAGTCGACCGTGAAGAGCGGCCGGACCTTGACAACATCTACATGACTGTTTGTCAAATGATGACGGGTGGAGGTGGATGGCCGTTGACCATCATAATGACGCCTGACAAAAAGCCATTTTTTGCCGGTACCTATTTTCCCAAAAGGAGTCGCTTTGGACGCACTGGTATGATGGAATTGGCTACTCGCATCAAAGAGGTCTGGACTGGACAGCACGACGAGGTTTTGACTTCTGCTGATCAGATTGCTGGCGCTCTCCAGCAGGCGTCGAGTAATTCGCCGGGCGAAGAGTTGGGTGAATCAGTCCTGAGAGATGCTTATGAGCAGCTTGCTCAGCGATTTGACGAGAAATATGCCGGTTTTGGGTCTGGCACAAAGTTTCCGACCCCCCACAACTTTCTCTTTTTGCTTCGCTACTGGAGGCGAACGGGCGATAAGAAAGCCTTGCAGATGGTCGAAAGGACTCTTCAGGCAATGCGCAGGGGTGGCATGTATGACCATGTTGGATTTGGATTTCACCGCTACTCCACCGATGCCCAATGGCTTGTACCACACTTTGAGAAGATGCTATACGATCAAGCCATGCTGGCGATGGCCTACACAGAGGCGTATCAGGCAACAGGAAAGAAGGAATACGAAGATACCGCAAGAGAGATTTTCGCTTACGTGTTACGCAACATGACTGCGCCCACAGGTGGATTCTACTCTGCGGGAGATGCTGACAGCGAAGGCGAGGAGGGGAAGTTCTATGTGTGGGGCCAAGACGAGATCCGACAGGCTCTCAATAGAGAAGAAGCGGATCTATTCATTAGAGTATTCAATGTTGAGAAGGATGGGAATTTCAGAGACGAGGCGACCTCACAGGAAACGGGCAAGAACATTCTCCATCTGAGGAAGCCGCTCAAAGAATTGGCTTCCGAGCTGAAAATGCCTGAACAGGATATTCAAATGCGCGTGAACAAGGCACGCAAGAAACTTTTCGCTGCACGCGAGAAGCGTATTCATCCTTATAAAGACGACAAGATTCTCACGGACTGGAATGGATTGATGGTCGCTGCCCTGGCCAAAGGAGCACGAGCCTTTGATGACCCCCGCTATGCGGAAGCGGCTAAGGGCTGTGTCGATTTCATTTTGAAGAATATGCGCGATCGAGGAGACCGGCTCTTCCACCGTTATAGAGAGGGCGAGGCTGCCGTAATGGCGTACATTGATGACTACGCTTTCCTGACTTGGGGGCTGCTTGAACTGTATGAGACAACCTTTGATGTTAGCTACATTCAGGCCGCTCTTGATTTTAATAAAGTCTTGTTCGAGCACTTCTGGGATGAGCAGGGGGGAGGATTCTATTTCACACCCGACGACGGGGAAGACCTAATCGTTCGCAGCAAAGAGGTTTATGACGGTGCGGTACCGTCCGGGAACTCTGTGGCAATGCTAAATCTGCTTCGTCTCGGACGCATGACCGCCAATTCTGATCTCGAAGAGAATGCAGCCAGAATCGGACGCGCTTTTTCTAGCGGTGTCAAACAATCACCATCTGGGTATACTCAACTGATGGTTGCTGTCGACTTCGGAATAGGGCCCTCTTATGAGGTGGTCCTCGCTGGCGACTCAGAGGCGGATGACACAAAGGCAATGTTGAAATCAATGAGGGCACGGTTTGTCCCCAACAAAGTAGTCCTTCTGCGCCCGAGTGAACAGGAATCACCTGATATCATTCGCGTCGCTCCATTCACCGAGGGCCAGACGAGCATAGACGGAAAGGCAACCGCCTATGTCTGTCGAGACTATGTGTGCAAGCTCCCGACCACGGATGCAGACAAGATGCTGGAGCTGCTCAACAAGCAACAGTAACTCAATATTGTTCAACATTGTTTAACGTGGTTCAACATTGAACAACCTTGAACAACAGTTGAACGTTTTGAACAAGTTGTTAGCTTGGCCCTGATCACCATAAGCCCAGTTGAACACTTGAACAATATTGAGCTACTTTTTGTTGTGTTTACGCTTGATTTCCTCGAGCATCTCGTCCAGCTCTTCTGCCATGCTTTTCCTCGGAATTTTCTTGAATTTCGCGCCTCGAAGGCCTGAACCTCTCAGATAGCCAATGAAATTGGCCAACATTACACTAACCTGAACGCATCGCTCGACCAAGTTCTTGTAGTCGTCCTCACCAACATACTTCTGATCATAGGCAATAGTGAGCTGAGACCTGACCTCGCCGCAAGAACCTTTTGCAATATAGAGGAACTGGATGAACTCGGTGTTGGAACCACGCTCAAATCCTTCAGCAATGTTCGACATCACCGATACAGAAGCCCTGCGTATCTGATCTACCAAACTGTAATCTTTGGAGAAGCCACCTCGCCTCGTTATCTCATAAACCTTGTTGGTCAGCATCCTGGCTTGTTTGTATACATTCAGGTCCTCAAACTTCCTGGCCTTTGAACTTTTGAACTTTCTGTTATTAGCCATAGGCACCTCCCTGTTCTGTCAAGGCCGACCAAGTCTCGATCGATCTCGAGTAGTGTTGTAGTCAATGGGAGGGGTCTGGAAACCTACAAACTCGGAACTGCCTCGCGGGAGTATATCTGCTCACCAAAAAGATTAAGGCGGAGCCCGGCATCTAACTACTTAGTGCCCCCTTGCGGGACCACTCTAATGCTAGTTTCCGGGGCCGCTCCGCCTTTATTCTCTGGTTCCTAAACTTCACATTCCTTTCTAAATTGTAGTTGCCAGCCTGATGATAGTCAAGAAAGAAAACTGTTCAATATTAACATGGTTCAACATAAGGAACAGTAGTTCAATATTGTTCAAACGTTCAACGTGGTTCA
>SOJN01000040.1 GCA_004376575.1 candidate division TA06 bacterium
CCATGAAACCACGAGATTTCACAAGATTAACACAGATTGATATTATTGTAGTTGAGGAGTTTGGAGGGAAAGGAGAATCTGACGCTGGTCAACAACAGTCTGATGGTTAGAGAGGCTGTTAGGGCAACATGAAGCCGAGTGGATGAAAAATGGCTTTATAAGGACTTAACGTATGCTGTCATTGGAGCTGCGATTGAGGTTCACAAGGAATTGGGTAGTGGTTTCTTGGAGTATGTCTACGAGGAAGCATTAAGTTACGAACTGAGCCTGAGAAAGGTACCTTTTGCAAGGCAGCCTGAGCTAGATGTTCATTACAAGGAGTATTTGATTCCAAAGAAGTATCGTCCGGATCTGGTGGTTGACAACAAAATCATCGTGGAAGTGAAGGCATCCTCAGGATTAACAAAGGTTGATGAAGCTCAATTACATCATTATCTGAAGGGGACGAGTTTGAGAATCGGGTTGCTGCTGAACTTTGGCACGAGGAGTTTGCAAACAAAAAGGATAATCTCCTGATAGTCTGTGTTGATCTTGTGGTCAAAAGGTTTGAGCTCAGGGCGCAACCCTTGGAACCATGAGACTACACGAGATTAACACGGAAAAACCAATGGACTATGAACAGAACCATAAATGAAGAATCTTGTGATAATCTGTGTTAATCTTGTGGTTAAGAGGTTTGAGCTGAAGCCGCAACCCTTGTAACCACGAGATTACACGAGATTAACACAAAAAAACCAATAAACTATGAACAGAACCATGAATGAAGAATCTTGTGATAATCTGTGTTAATCTGTGGTTACAGGAGGTTTGTAATGGGTGAGTTTGAAGCCAAGATAATAGCATTTTTGTGTACTTGGTGAGGATACCGAGCCGCAGACTTGGCAGGTGTGTCAAGGTTCCAGTATCCAACTAACACCAGGACGATCCGGCTTTTGTGTACAGGCCAGCTCGATGTCCGCTACGTCCTTGAAGCTTTCCTTCGGGGGGCGGATGGCGTCCTGGTGGTGGGGTGCAAGCTGGGCGAGTGCCAGTACTTCGACGGGAACTACCAGGCAAGATTGAAGGTTGACGCAACGAAGATGATGTTAAAGAGAGCTGGCATGGATCCAAAGAGGTTAAGGATGGAGTTCATGTCAGCTGCTGAAGGGGGCAAGTTCGCGGAGACGGTGAAGGATTTCTCGAAGGAGATAGGTACGCTTGGACCGACTCCCGTTCTGGACGAGAAGAAGAGCACACAGCTCAAGAATAGCATCAACGCTCTTTCAGAGGCGATGTCCAGGATGAGGCTGAGGGCTCTGGTTGGCAAGTGGAGGACGGTCGTTGAGAAGGGAAATGTTTACGGCGATAAGGTGGATGAGGAGGACTGGCACGAGATGATAGAGAAATCTATTGACGAGGAATTGACCAGAAACTGGATACTAATTCTACTCAAGGAGAAACCCCGATCCTGTCTCGAGCTTGCAGGGGAGATCGGAATGGACCCGGCAAAAGCCCTGAGAGGGCTCACGTTTCTGAGACAGAAGAACTTGATAGATGTGCAGAAAGTCGAAGAGCGATCACCCATATACCAGGTCATATGAGACCGAGAATACGAAAATCGAAGATCGAAAATCGAAGATCGAAAACAAAACCACGAGAACGAAATTGGAAAATCGAAGATGAAAGATCAGTAACAGAGGGCAGGGGATAGGAACAAAGTGGTTATTTTCGATTTTCTATTTTCGGCATAGGGAGTTTAGATGGCGGATAAGGTAGGTGCAGTTGCAGTCATAGGCGGGGGAATAGGAGGCATGCAGGCCGCCCTGGATCTTGCGGACTCCGGGTACAAGGTCTACCTTGTGGACAGGAGGCCAAGTATAGGCGGCATGATGTCCCGTCTGGACAAGACCTTTCCCACCAACGACTGCGCGATGTGAATAATGTCGCCGAAACTGGTTGCCGCGGGTCGGCACCGAAACATTGAGCTGGTGATGAATTCCGAGGTCCTTGCCCTCGAGGGTGAGCCAGGGAATTTCACGCTGAAGGTGAAGCGCAGGGCCGGGTATGTCGATCCCGGCAAGTGCACTGGCTGCGGCGTGTGCGCCAGCAACTGCCCTGTTGAAGCTCTCGACTGCTATAATGCTGAAATGGCAGTCGCTCCCGGGATCTTTGTTGAATACCTGCAGGCCGTTCCTCTCGTCTATACGATAAACAGGGATGTGTGCATAGGATGCGGAATGTGTGCTGAGGTGTGTGAGGCAAACGCGGTCGACTACGGCCAGGAAGATGTGGAAGAAGAGGTAAAGATCGGTGCTGTCATCCTTGCCATGGGCTCAGAGGTTTTTGAGGCTTCCAAAGACGACGAGTACGGTCACGGCAGATTCAAGAATGTCGTCTCATGCATGGAGTTCGAAAGGATCCTGAGTGCCTCGGGACCATTCAGAGGAATAATAATGAGGCCTTCTGATGGGGAAGAACCAGAAAAGATAGCGTTCATACAGTGTGTCGGTTCCAGAGACACGAGGCACGGGAATGACTATTGTTCAGCTGCGTGCTGTATGTACTCGGTAAAGGAGTCGATCATCGCAAAAGAACACCTTCCTGACCTCGGTGTCGCCATCTTCTATATGGACATGCGCTCATATGGCAAGGATTTCGATAAGTATGTGGACATGGCAAAAGACAAGCATGGGATAAGGTTCATAAGGGGTAGGGTGGCAAATGTAGAGGAGGACTCCGCTACGAAAAACCTGACCCTCTCATGCGAGACTGACTCCGGTGAGCTTATTTATGAAGATTTCGGCATGGTTGTCCTCTCTGCGGGGCTCTGTTCAACGGTGTACACGAAAGATACTGCGGAGAAACTGGGGCTCGAATTGAATCGATTTGGTTTCTGCAGGACAGACGAGCTCTCGCCTTTGGAGACATCGAGACCCGGTGTCTTCGTCAGCGGGACTTTCCAGGGGCCCAAAGACATTCCTGAGACAGTGATGCAGAGTAGCGGCGCTGCGGCCTTGAGCTCGGCCCTCCTATCAGACGTGCGCGGCACGGAATTGGAAAAGCCATCGAGAATTGAAGAAACCGACATAATGGGTACGGGGCCGAGGATAGGGGTGTTCGTGTGCCACTGCGGCATAAACATAGCAGGATATCTTGATGTTAAGGAGGTCGCGAAGTACGCGGAGACCCTTCCAAATGTCGTCTATGTCGAGAGGAATCTCTTCTCATGCTCTCAGGATGCCCAGGAAAAGATAGCCGAAACCGTGAAGGAGAAGGGGCTCACCAGGGTGGTAGTCGCGTCGTGCACTCCCAGGACTCACGAGCCACTCTTTCAGGAGACGCTGGAGGCAGCGGGTCTCAACAGGTACCTCTTCTCCATGGCGAACATAAGGGATCAGTGTTCCTGGGTGCACATGAAGCAATGGGATGACGCCACGGAGAAGGCAAAAGAGTTGGTGAAGATGGCCGTTGCGAAAGCAAGACTCCTTTCCCCCCTCCAGAGGCTTCAGTTTGACCTGATCAAGAGAGGTCTCATAATCGGGGGAGGCGTGGCCGGCATGACTACTGCGCTGAATTTGGCCGGACAGGGATATGAGGTGTGCCTGGTGGAAAGAGAGGCGGAACTTGGAGGCAATCTGCACCACATATACACGACTCTCTCAGGCTCAGACCCCCAGGCGGTGCTGAAGAAGCTTCGGGAGGAAATCATCTCCAATGACAAAATAACGGTCCATACCAGGGCGAACATAAAGAAGATAGAAGGTTTCGTTGGCAATTTCAGGACTACGATAGGTGTTGACGGCAAGGATGTGGAGTTCGATCACGGCGCAGTCATCATTGCTACTGGTGGCTACGAGTATAAACCCAAGGAGTTCCTCTACGGACAGGCGAAGAACGTCATCACCCAGTCGGAGCTCGAGGAAAAGCTGCATGAAGAAGACAAATCGCTTCTAGAGGGCAAAACTTATGTGATGATCCAGTGTGTCGGCTCGAGAAACGAGGAGAGGCCATACTGCTCAAGGTATTGTTGCGGCCAGGCAGTGAAAAACGGACTCGAGATACTGAAGAAGAACCCGGACGCCAGCATATATATATTGTATAGAGATATCAGAACATACGGGTTCAGGGAAGTGTATTTCAAGGAAGCTCGGGATAAGGGCATTATCTTCGTAAGGTATGAGGAGTCTGACCAACCTGTGGTGGAAGAGAAGAAAGGCAAGATTCTCGTGACTGTCAGAGATCCAATTGTCGGAGAAGAAATGGGGATACCTGCAGACTACCTCATCCTCAGCTCTGCGGTCATACCGCAGGCAGACAATGACGATTTCGCAAAGATGTTGAAGGTTCCTCTCAATGACGAGAACTTCTTTCTCGAAGCTCACATGAAGCTGCGGCCGGTTGACTTCGCCACGGATGGCGTGTTCATGGCCGGACTCTGTCATGCTCCGAAGTATCTTGACGAGACAATAGCCCAGGCTAATGCAGCGGCAAGCAGAGCTGGTGTATTGTTAGCTCAAGACAAAGTGGAAGCGGAGGGAACGATCTCTCATGTCGATGTGGCGAAGTGCGTTGCCTGCGGAGTTTGTGAGACCGTCTGTCCCTATGGAGCTGTCAAGGTCGTTGAGAAGAAGACGAGAGGTGGAGTCCAGAGGTATGCGGAGGTGACGGCGGCGCTCTGCAAGGGATGCGGTCTGTGCGCTGCCAGTTGCCGGGGCTCGGCAATCGACATATACGGTTATGCGAACCAGGACATCGCTGCAATGATAGACGCACTTGCCTGAAACACGAAATTACGAAATTACGAACTTGGAACCACGAGATTACACAAGATTAACACAGAAAAACCAATGAACTATGAACAAAACCATTAATGAAGAATCTTGTGATAATCTGTGTTAATCTGTGGTTAAGAGGTTTGAGCTGAAGGCGCAACCCTTGGAACCACGAGATTACACAAGATTAACACAGAAAAACCAGTGAACTATGAACAAAACCATTAATGAAGAATCTTGTGATAATCTGTGTTAATCTGTGGTTA
>SOJN01000041.1 GCA_004376575.1 candidate division TA06 bacterium
TTCTCGGGGGGTTCTTCTTCGGAGAGTCCTTTCAGGACGGTATGAAACTCGCTGGTGTCCTTGAACTTCCTGTACACAGATGCGAATCTCACATACGAAACTTCATCTAAACCTTTCAGTTTCTCCATCACCTTCTGGCCTATGGTTAGTGAGGTGACCTCTGATGATGCGGTCTCTGAGATTTCGAGTTCGATCTGGTCGGCCAGAGACTCTATCTTTTCTGTGGAGATGGGCCTTTTTCTGCAAGCAGTGATCATGCCATCTATCAGCTTTTGTCGATTGAACGGTTCACGCCTGCCGTCCCTCTTGACAACGTTCAAGGGAGTCTTCTCAATGTACTCGTAGGTGGTGAACCGTTCACCACACCTAAGGCACTCTCGCCTCCGTCTTATTGCCTCACCGTCCTTGCTGGAACGGGAATCGACAACCTTATCTTCCTCGTGGCCGCAGTAAGGACACTTCATTTCTTCCTCTCATGTTGTAGATTGACATAATTTCCTACAACATATTGCGGTTTAGTTGAAAAGATATACTTATTCCCTCTCAGACCATCTCAGGTCTAATTGTGGATGACTATGATGTGTTCTTGTCCTGAAGGGTCTTTCTTGTAGATGGGTGTGCCTTCTGTTCCGAAGGTGATCAGTCCGTAGTCCGTTGCCAGAGTCTCCCCAGGGGGAATGAACCATCCCACCGAGATCCATCCTGGTGAGCCTTGTTGCCTGCCGTTAGCTCCTTTTGGATGGTCATCCCTGCTGTCGGTTATGTTACTGTACATCACCCATTTTATGTTCTTCTTGGCCAGGGCCTCGCCTGTGTAGGGGTTTTGCGGATATTGACCAGGAGTCTGGTTCTCTGCACTTCCTCCTTCAAGATATGGCCCTATGCTATCAGGAGAAGTAGGATATACCCCATTGTGGTAAACGGTGTACTTTTCTATTGCTGCCTTATATACATAAAGATTGTAGACAGCGTCTGACTGACGTATTTCCGCCTTGTTAGCCTGATACCGGGGGCGCTCAAGAATGTAAATCAATGCAGCAGCAGCAACGACGATTGCTATTTCAACAAGCGGGAACTTGCGCCTCACCTTGTGCTCCTTTCCTTTACACCAAAGACTATCTATTTGTCCGTTTCGTATTTCGAAACCTTCTCCAGTCTTCTCTCATGCCGTCCACCCTCAAAGGGGAGATCAATCCATGACTGAATCATTTCTGTAAGTTTTTCCCCGAAGTCCAGCTTGGCTGGGAGGACAAGGATGTTGGCGTTGTTGTGTGCTCTGGAAAGCTTGATGCATTCGTGATCGTAACACAGTGCAGCTCTTATTCCGTCAACCTTGTTTGCTGCAATGGTCATGCCTATGCCCGAGTAGCATATTAGAATCGCTCTATCGCAGTCGCCTCTGGAAACGGACTCTGCAACCTTGAAAGCGAAGTCGGGATAATCTGCTGGTGCTTCTGAGAACGTGCCGAAGTCCTGGAGGGTATGGCCGAGACCCTCAAGGATCTTCTTTATCCTTTCCTTGTATCTGTAACCCCTGTGGTCAGAAGCTAGAGCTATTTTCATATTCGTGCCGGCCTACTTAACATAGGTGAGCCAGCCCCACCTATCTCTCATCTTTCCAGTCATTATGCCTAGTAGAGAATCCTGGAGGGCCTTGGTGATAGGACCCCTCTTCCCTTTCCCTATAGTATTCTTGTCGATCGAACGGATGGGTGTGATCTCTGCGGCGCTACCTGTGAAGAAAACTTCATCTGCAATGTACAGAAATTCTCTTAGAAACATGTCTTGAATGACCTTAATCTTCAAATGCTCTGCTATTCTGATAACCGCATCTCTTGTGATTCCAGGCAAAATGGTGGCTCCCAGCGGCGGTGTGTATAGAGCGCCGTCCTTTACCACGAAAATGTTCTCGCCGCTTCCTTCGCTCACAAATCCGAAGATGTCCAGAACGATGCCCTCCGTAAAACCATACTTGAGAGCCTCCATTTTCACCAGTTGGGAGTTCAAATAGTTCCCTCCAGCCTTGGCCATCGCCGGGAACGTGTTCGGGGCCATTCGATTCCAGGAGGAGACCATTACATCGACTCCGTCAGTGAGAGCACCAGGGCCTAGATACTTTCCCCATTTCCATACTGCTACGGTGACATCAACGGGGCAGTTGAAGGGGTTTACGCCCAGTTCACGATACCCTCTGTACACCACGGGCCTTATGTAGCATTCCTTCATCTCATTCTTCTCTATCGTTTCCAGACAGACTCTAGTCACCTTTTGTTTGGTATAGGGTATCTCCATCCGGTATATTTTTGCCGAATTGAAAAGGCGGTCCATGTGCTCTTTCAGTCTGAACACTGCCGGTCCTTTGGGTGTCTCGTAGCAGCGGATACCCTCGAACACGCTTGACCCATAATGTATGACATGAGAGAGGATGTGGATTTTGGCGTCATCCCACCTGACAAACTTACCATTCATCCAGATGAATTTGGATTTCGCCAGGGCCATTGAAGCCTCCTTTCTGAATTATTTACCGTACTCGTAGAAGCCCTTACCCGTTTTCCTTCCTAGATTTCCTTCCTCGACCTTCTTAGACAGCAGGGGGCAGGGCGCATACTTCTTATCGCTGAAGCCTTCATACATCACATCAAGAATACTTTTGCAGACATCCAGACCTATCAGGTCGGCGAGAGCAAGCGGACCCATGGGGTGATTCATTCCCAGCTTCATCACAGCGTCCACGTCTTCTGCTTTTGCCACCCCTTCGTTCAGACACCAAACGGCTTCGTTTATCATGGGCATCAATATGCGGTTTGCCACGAAACCTGGTGAGTCATTGACAAGAACGGGAGTTTTGCCCAGTTTCTCTGCGATTTCGCGCGCAGCATTGATAGTCTCTTCACTTGTGGATTTCCCCTTCACCAGTTCGACCAGGACCATCATGGGCACAGGGTTCATGAAGTGCATCCCCATAACCTTTTCCGGACGCTTCGTTGCTTGTGCTATGTCACCGATAGAAATGGACGAGGTGTTTGAAGAGAGTATGCAGTCTTTCTTACATATGGCATCCAGTTTTTGAAAGATCTCTTTCTTGGTCTTCAGGTCTTCCACGACCGCTTCCACAACCAGGTCCGCATCCTTGAGAGCTTCCAGTGCTGTTGCATTTGTTATTCTTTTAAGAGCAGCATCCATATCGGCTTGTGAAATCTTCTCCTTCTTTACCTGGCGGCCCATGTTCTTTTTCATCTTTTCTGTTGCCCTATCAAGAATCTCCTGGCTCATGTCAATCAGAACCACGTCAAACCCTGAGAGGGCGCAGACATGGGCTATTCCATTTCCCATCGTTCCCGCGCCAACAACACCAATCTTGTTTATCTGCATGGACCCCTCCTTGCAAGCTCTGCTTACATGGCTTCGAAGCTCATGGCTACCGCTCCGCCGCCTCCCAGGCAGAGGGTGGCCAGTCCTGTCTTCTTCCCTCTATCTTTCATCGCGTAAAGCAGCGTAGTGACGACCCTTGCTCCACTTGCTCCTATTGGATGACCAAGAGCGATGCCTCCGCCGTTCACGTTTACCCTATCAAAGTCCCACCCAAGTTCCTTTCCATCGGCGAGACACTGGGCTGCGAAAGCTTCATTCGCTTCTATCAGATCGAAGTGGTCGATCTTTACGCCCAGTTTATCCATAATCTTGCCCACTGCCTTTACTGGTGCAAGAAAGACCCACTTTGGTTCCACAAAGGTACTCGTATATGCTGTTATTCTTGCCAGAGGTTTTATGCCGAGGTCTTTGGCCTTCTTGTCAGACATGATAACAACTGCTGATGCGCCGTCGTTGAGTCCCGGAGCATTTCCTGCGGTCACTGTTCCGTCTTTCTGAAACGCCGGTCTCAGCTTGGCCAGCTTCTCCAGGGTGGTGTCTTCTCTCGGACTCTCATCTGTATCGATCGTTATTGGTTCGCCTTTCCTCTGCGGGATTTGAACCGGGACTATTTCCTTCTTGAACTTGCCGGACTTGATTGCGGCTACAGCCTTCTTATGACTACCCAGGGCGTATTCGTCCTGCATCTCACGGGTAATCCCTTTTTCGTTTGCCACCAGCTCTGCCAGCTTGCCCATGTGGACATCTTCGAAGGCGCACCACAGACCATCGTGGATGAGGGAGTCAACAAGCTTCTGGTCCCCAAACTTGACGCCAACCCTTATTCCTTTGTGGAGGAAATACGGGCAGTAGCTCATTGATTCCATCCCGCCGGCCACTACTATTTCTGCGTCTCCAACCATTATTGCCTGTGCTCCCAGCATTATGCTTTTGAGTCCAGAACCGCACACCTTATTGACAGTGGTAGACGGAACTTCAGGTGGCAGATCGGCAATTATGGCTGCCTGCCTTGCCGGGGACTGCCCCAGGCCGGCCTGCACAACGTTACCCATGTAGCACTCATCTACCTGCTCGGATTTTATTCCAGCGCGCTTGACCGCTTCCCTGATGACAGCTGCACCCAGTTCCTGAGGCTTAACAGAAGAAAGACCTCCCAGAAACCTTCCCAGCGCAGTCCTGCATGCACTTACGACGACAACGTCACGTATCTCCATCTTAACTCCTTTCACCAGATTGGTTTCTCTTTTCTCAAAAAGGCCTTGATGCCTTTCTTCGGCTCATCCGTTGAGAAGATCTGACCGAACGCCTCTATCTCACGGTGCCCGGAGGTTGACACGAGCTCCGCATTTTCCATGTTGATAAGCCTCTTGACTGTTCTTAAGGCGATGGGCGGTTTGGATTTGAGTTTCTCTGCAAGCCTCAAGCTGAATGGGAGAACATTTTCAGGTTCCACGATCCAGTTGACGAGGCCAAACTCCATTGCTCGCTCTGCGGAAAGAGGCTCTCCCGTGAATACCATCTCTTTTGCCCTTCCTACACCGATGAGTCTTGTTAGTCTTCTGGTCCCGGCAAAACCGGGTATCACTCCCAATCCCAGTCCAGGTTGCCCAATGGTCGCCTGTGCAGAACAGACTCTGAGATCGCAAGCGAGTGCAAGCTCACACCCTCCTCCCAGACAGTGACCGTTTATCGCTGCAATGACTGGCTTTTGGATATTTTCCATGGACGAGAGCATCTTCTGCCCCAGCATCACGTACCTCTTGGCACTCTTAGAATCAAACTTTTCAAGCTCCCTCAGATCCGCACCAGCTACAAATGAATCGCCTTCTCCGGTCAGTATTACCACTTTGACTTTGTCATCCCGGTTCAACTCTTCCAGAGTCTGGTAAAGTTCCTCTATCGTACGTGAGTCCAGGGCGTTGCGAACTTCTGGACGGGAGATTCCTATGATAGCCACGCCATCCTCGAGGCTTACTCTGATGCTTTTGTTATCCACGTGGCTACATGCTCCAACTTCATCCAAGTCTGTCCAGCCTCTCTCTTATTTTCCTTAGAAGAACGGCTTCCCCTTTTGCCGCAGTAGAGCCTTCAGGGGATGCCAGATATGCATCTAGTTCTTTCTTTATCTCCTTAAGCTGTTCCTTCCTCTGTCTGATAGTTGCCAGGGCTCTGTTGAACGGCTCAATAAGTTCTTGGAACTGAGCCTGATCGGACGACCTGAAGCTTATCTCCTGAGGCGTGTTTCCCTCCGCTATCTCTTCAAGAACCCTGCTTATCCTTGCAAAAGGTCCCATCACCCTTACCGAGATTATGTAGGTGAGCCACAAGAATACGAAGTTGAGCACGAAGAAGAGGAGGAATAGGCTGCGCACTGCATTGTTGAAAACTTGTGCCGCAGACCGGGTGAAAGGATCTGAGATAAGGAGTAGTCCGCTCGCAATCGGGTTCCAGAAGATGAAGAAGAATACGCACACACCGAGAACCAGAAGAGAGAATATGGCTAAGGTGATCATATATCTGGCAACCTTGAGCCGCAAAGCTAGCCTGAACTGAATCTTTCTCCTCCTGTTATGCATCTGGCCTCCTATCCCGGGGTTCTAGGAACAAATGTCAAGGGCGAGATGGACTGAAATCATCTTCGCTCCTTGAAACTGACTATGGTGTCGTCATCAAGCACAATTCTTCCGTCTTTCTCTTTCAAACCGGCCACCTTGGGATTAGAGTCATGTCCGAAGAAGAGTTTCCACTGACCACCCACGGCCTCCTTGTACAGTTTCTTTCTCATTTCCAGGGTCTGAAGTGGGAAGGTGTCATATCCCATGATGTAGGGGAGAGGGAGATGGTAGGATGTGGGGATGAGGTCTCCCGGATGGACCATTCTGAGTCCTTCCGACTCAATATGGACAATTTGGTGCCCTCTTGTGTGGCCGCCTGTCAATTCTACTCTGACTCCATCACCTATCTGGGCGCTCCCGTCCAGTATCTCAAGTCGTCCAGCGTCCCTGAGGGGCATGAAGTTATCTTCGAGATAGCTTGCCTTCGTTCTCTCGTTGGGTTCCAAGGCATCTTCCCATTCAACTTTTTGAATGAAGTAGGTTGCAGCAGGGAATGTGGGTACCGGGCTGCCATCGTCGCCCATGCGAGTCGAACCTCCTGCGTGGTCGAAATGGAGGTGTGTGAGGATTACCTTGTCTATGTCCTGCGGCTTGAGCCCCTCTTCTGCCAGATCTTCAATGACATCTCTTTGCCTTTCCACGCCGTAGGTATCTTTGAACCTTTCGTCTACTTTGCTGCCGATGCCAGTATCAACAATCATTTTCTCTCGGCCATTATCAATAAGCAGTATGTTGAGCCCCAGAATGATTCTATTTCTACTGTCCGGAGTAAACCTCTTTTCCCATAGGGTCCTGGGTACGACGCCGAACATAGCACCGCCGTCGAGCCTGAACAGGCCGTCGCTCACTACCGCTATCTTTAGCTTTCCCAGCGTCATCTAAGAAGCTCACTGGCAATGACAAGTTGCTGGATTTGCGAGGTGCCTTCTCCGATTTCTGTCAGCTTCGCGTCTCTGAACATCCTTTCCACAGGATAGTCTCTCATGTATCCGTACCCGCCGTGGACCTGGATAGCATTCAGTCCAGTCCTTACCGCAATTCTTGAAGCAAACAGCTTTGCCATTGCTGCTTCTTTCACAAACTTGCTCTGAGAATCTTCAAGCTGGGCCGCATGATAGAGGAGCCATCGGGCAGCCTCCACTTCCGTGGCCATGTCTGCCACCATGACCTGAATGGCTTGAAGTTCACCAATCGGTTTTCCAAACTGAATTCTTTCCTGGGCATATCTGACGCTATTTTCAAGAGCGCCCTGCGCGATCCCCAATGCCATTGCCCCGATGCTTATTCTTCCCCCATTGAGAATGGTGAGAAATTGCTTAAATCCTTCCCCTTCTTTTCCCAGCAGGTTCTCCTCGGGGACCCGGCAGTCTTCGAAGATCAATTCAGACGTGTCGGTCCCGCGCACGCCCAGTTTCTTCTCTTCTTTTCCATAACTGAACCCGGGAGTGTCTTTTTCCACTATGATGGAGCTTATTCCCCTCTTTCCCTTTGATTTGTCTGTAACGGCGGTTATGACCACTACCGATGCGAGGCGTCCTGAAGTTATGAAGCACTTTGTCCCGTTTATCAGCCATTGATTGCCGTCGAGGACGGCTGTGGTTCGCGTGGCTCCAGCGTCGCTGCCGGCTCCAGGTTCTGTCAGGCCGAAGGCCCCGATGATCTCGCCTTTTGCAAGCGGGACAAGATATTTCTTCTTTTGCTCTTCATTACCAAAGAGGTGGAAGGGTGTGGCTCCAAGCGATATGTGCGCTGCAAGAAAAAGGCCTGTTGACCCACAGACACGGGAAACTTCTTCTATAGCTATGGCATAGCTGAGGTTATCGAGGCCCGCACCACCATACTCCTCGGGGAGGGGGACGCCCATTAGTCCGACCTCGCCAAGCTTTTTTAGCACCTCCAGGTTCGGTTTCTCAGAAGAATCTATCTCAGAGGCGTAGGGAGCTATGTCTTTATCTGCGAACCCTCTCACCCATTTCCTGAAGTCCTCATGTTCTTTGTCCAGCAATTTCTACTCCCTTCTCCCTAAAAGCTCTGCGAAGTATACACCATTTAAGTAACACCTGTCAAAATCATCTTTCTTGCACGTTCTTTTCTTCACCCACCAATGAGAGTTCCACAATCGCAACATTGGCGTCCACGGGATCGCCATCCTTGAAATGGATTCTGTCGATTCTTGCCCGCACAGTCGACCTTATCTGGTTTTCCATTTTCATCGATTCGACTATGAAAAGGTTCTGGTTGGGGTTGACAATCTGGCCCTCTTTCACCTGAATCTTGACTATCTGTCCGGGCATGGGGGTGGATATCACCTTCTTGTCGCCTACCGGTCCCGCCTCTTCCCGGAGCCTTTCCATGAAAGAAGGCTTCTGGGCTCTCTCTATATGGAATTTCTCACCTGCAATAAATACCTGGATGGTGTCTCCATCGAATGCGATGTAGGCCGTCACTATCCTGTTGCCAAGGAAGAGAGAGATGGTGTGGGAGTCGATCAAGGTGGCACTAACAGTCTCCCGTTTTCCATCCACTTCAGCCTCAAAAGGACCTTCTTTCACGTCCAGTTTTATTTTGTGGCTCTTTCCATCAATTGCGAAGTCGAACTCCATGCTATCTCCCGCCAAATAGTTCCCACTCACCAAGAGTGAGCCACGGCGAAGGCGCTTCCCTTCTTCTGACTGAGTGGCTGGCAGCTGGTTTCTTGTCTCTGGAAGCCGCAATGGCGGCAGCTATGAGAGCCACTTTTACAGAATCTGAATTTCCCGAGCTTGAGCACCATCCGGACATGTTTTTTTCTATGAAATCGGTGTGGGTGTCACCTGCAATGAAGTTCTTGTGGGAGAGAAGAGCTCTTGAGAATTCTATAGTAGTCTTGATTCCGAGGAGAACATACTCAGAGAGAGCATTTATCATCCTTATCCGCGCTGTCTCTCTATCTTCTCCCCAGGTGATCACCTTGGAGAGAATAGGGTCGTAATGTACGGGAACCTCCCAGCCTGAATATATGCCGCAGTCATGGCGTACGCCGGGCCCGAAAGGTTCCTTCAGGAATGCTATTCTGCCGGGAGATGGCAGAAAGCTCCTCTCAGGATCTTCAGCATACACTCTGCATTCAATCGCATGCCCTCTCTGGGAAATGTCCGGCTGTGTGAATGGGAGCTTCTCCCCCGAGGCAATCAGTATCTGCTGCTTGACGATGTCTATTCCGGTTACGAGCTCTGTCACCGGATGCTCGACCTGCACCCTTGCATTCACCTCCAAAAAGTAGAAAGAGTCCTTCCTATCTTCATCAACGAGAAATTCCACAGTCCCCGCATTTGTGTAGTTGGAAGCCCTTATGGCCTTTATGGCCGTGGCGCCCATCTTTTCCCTCAGCTCTGGATCAAGGGCTACAGAAGGGCTCTCTTCTACTATCTTCTGATGCCTTCTCTGGATTGAACACTCTCTCTCGAAAAGGTGAACTGCGTTTCCATGCTGGTCCGCAAGGATTTGAAATTCGATGTGTCTCGGTCTTGTAAGATACTTTTCTATGTACACGGATGGGTTGCCGAATGCTGTCTGCGCTTCACGCATGCCCGCTTCAATTGCGTCCTTCAGCTCTGCGCGGTTTCTGGCAACGCGCATCCCCTTGCCTCCCCCTCCCGCAGAGGCCTTGATCAGAACTGGAAACCCGAGTTTTTCAGATTCTTCGATAATCTTTTCGGGGTCTCCTTCCTCTCTCATTCCAGGTATAATGGGGATTTGTGCTTGGACCATGGTCTGTCTTGATTTGAGCTTGTCACCGACCAAGGCAAGAGCCTTTGGGGATGGTCCGATGAAAACAAGCCCCGCATCCTCGCACCTTTTTGCAAAAAGAGGGTTCTCTGCAAGGAAACCATATCCAGGGTGGATTGCGTCAGCGCCAACTTCCATGGCAACCTTTATCACCCTATCCATATCCAGGTAGCTTTTGAGCGGAGCTGACAGGCCAATGTGAACTGCCTCGTCCGCCATGTAGACATGCGAAGAGTTTCTGTCGCAATCTGAGTAGACGGCGACTGCAGGTATGCCCAGTTCCCTGCAAGCTCTTATTATCCTTACTGCTATTTCACCGCGATTGCTTATCAGAATCTTGCCTAGCACGCCTTCAACACCCCCGTCTCGAAAATCGAAAATCGAATCACCGCACACCCACTGGCTATCGAAATTGCGAAATTCCGCTCAACCCGTCCCCACCCCTTCGAAATTACGAAATTACCTCGCACCCATCCCC
>SOJN01000042.1 GCA_004376575.1 candidate division TA06 bacterium
ATGGTGAGAGAGGAGGTGATTGGACATGGAAGGAAGTTCCCCTCCTCAGGTTCGTATGCTCAAGCACACACTCCTATTCCTCATAATCCTGATGTCCTTCACCTATGCTGTGTTGTGCGTCCCTCCATACATACTCCAGCGCTGCCCACGGTTGGTCAAAAGGACAAGGCTGACAAAGGAACTTGTAGCCGTCACAGCACGACTGGCTGGAATGAGGGCAGAAATGGACCGAATAGAGCAGGTCCGGTACTGGCAATATAAGCTGGATTTGCTCCAGTCAGAGAAAGAGGAACTGGCTGATGAGCTGTGGTGCATGGGAGTGGACGTAGACTCGCTGGAGAGAGCGCAAAAAGAGGCAATCGAATCAAGAGTCCTCTGGTTCCCCGATGAATCGCTTGGTGAGTACTGAGCCTAATTGTAGGGGCGCGGAAACCGCGCCCACTGAGGTCTAACGCACCGTCATGGAAAAGCACCTACGGGACAAATTCATCCACGCCGAAGTCACAATCATGGCATAGCTTATAGCGTGCTGCAATAGCTTCTTCAAGCGTATCAAAGAAGACTTTTCTTCTCTCGCGTATATCGCCCACATTAGAACATTGGCGAATAGTTGGCTCATAAATGTGGACAAGCCTGGTTCTTGAATCACCCACGTATTTGGCCATAACACTCCCCCCCACTTAGTGCTAGCTGGCCCCACAGATATGCTCGCATTTTTGGCCCTCAATGTCAAACACGAAATCCCTATCCTACGGGAAGTACAATACCCCCTTGTGGGGAAGTACAATGTACGAATTGCAGAGTGCAAAGGCAAGCCGAAACATCTACGCTCAACTCCGGTCATTGCGAGCCAAATAGGTCCAGCCCGTCGCAGGCGGGATGAGACATATTTGGTCCTTCGTCGGCACAAGCCGGCGGAGGACAATCGCCAAAGGACACGAAGCAATCTCCCAGCTCTTGCTTAACCCAAAGTGTCAATGTAGAGGAGCCTGCCCCCTTGATATTCCCATGTCATTCTGAACACTTCGCTTCGCTCAGCATAAACTCTGTGAAGAATCTGCTTTTTCCCTACCGAAGTACCGAGTACTGATTACAGAGCACAAGAACGAAATATGTCATTGCGAGCCACCGAAGGTGGCGAAGCAATCTCCCAGCTCTTCCCCAACCCGCAATATCCAATCTTAGCTCCACCATCTTCAATGTAGAGGCGCCTCTCGCCAACCCCAAAGCTGTTGAGCTGCTATCTATTGTACTTGTGTCAGTCTACATCAATGAGGATTACCTTGATAGGTACGGCGGGAAAGTGACGTTTCAGCCGTTCAATATCATAGATCAGCTGCTCGCCATACGACACACCCGTGGACATCTGCTTGTGCAGCGTATGACACGGTACTATCTCAATTCCTACATCGGCCTTGTTCTCATTGAAGAAATACTGAAACTTCGCCATGTCGTAAAACATGAATGCATACTTACCGAACTGAACTTCAACAAGAACTTTGGCCTTCACAAAGTCAATCTGTTTGAAGGCCCCAGGAACTTGCACTTCACTGTGCGGTATCGTAATCACATAGACGTCTTTCAGTTCTTCGTAACCTCGATTTCTGAATGCTTTGCGGAACTGGGTATTCATGTCTTTCGGAGAAAAGAGCCTCTTCCCCTTCATTGTCTTTTCTTTACTAACCTTTGTTCTCTTGGCCTTCACTTGCGAGATGATCTGATAAATCTCACGTTCACAACTCCGGAAACGAACCTTGAGTATCTCTGCACCACCCAGATGCGAGTACTCGTACACAACCTTCATTTTCCCTCCTCCTTTGTACTGTATCTCCCAGGCCGTTCGAATAACTTGGACTGAACTGACGTAGGTCGTAGCTGTATGACTTTTGGTGGGACATTGTGGCCCGGAATTTCAGGGTCATAGACAGATCTTTCCATTGGCCGAATCCGTAAGGTCCCCTTTTCTGCCATATGAATGCGCTCTTTCGCAACCTTTACATACTCAGGCATGATTTCAGCACCAAGAGCCTTTCGATTGTGTATCAACGCTGCGATTGCGGTAGTGCCCACGCCAATGAACGGGTCTAATACCCAATCATTCTCGTTCGTCATCGAAAGAATCAAACGTTCAACGAGCTCGACCGGAAATTGACACGGATGAATGGTCTTCTCAACGTGATTGGCCTTTACGTTGGGAATTTCCCAAATATCACCAGGGTTCTTGCCCAGAGGATTGCCGGAAAGCTGACCCTTTTTGGGGCCCTTGAAGTACTTTTTCTTGGGATACTTCTGGGGTATTCGGATTGCGTCTAGATTGAAAGTATACTCATCCCCCTTTGTGAACCACAAGACAACCTCGTATCGGCCCGAGAGTCTCTTGGAAGCATGCAGGCCGTGTCCGAAGTACCATATAATTCGATTGCGCAGATGTAAGCCTAATGAGCTGAAGATCGGGTACAACGCGACATCAAGCGGGATGATTTCGCCGTTGTCAACGTAGTTCCCAACTTGCCAGCAAATGCTACCTCTGCCATGCAATACCCGCACGCACTCTTCTATGACTTTCCGTTGCTGGGACAGATAGTCATCCAAGACCAGCCGAGTCTCGTAAGGTTTGCCTAGATTGTATGGCGGGGAGGTGACTACTAGCTTGACGAACCCATCGGGAATATCCCCCAGCAAGTGAAGACAGTCACCCTCAAATAGGACAAGGTCTGCCGCCTGATCAAACTCCGAAACAATCTTCATCTTCCCCATCAGACACTCCTTTGCCTTTGTCCCAGAGCAGGCAGCCTACCTCATATTAAGCTAGCACCTATGACTATTCGTTTCAAGTTCTATCTACATCTATTCTATATCACCCAGCCATGGGCTTTGCAAGGGGTTTTTGTGGAAAATACGTCGCAGGGATTGATAGCACCTAAGCTATTTGGAAACAGGATATTAGACTCAAGAGGTGACAGTCTACATCACCGGATCTGGCGCCTGCAGGGACAAACGTGGCTCTCTCAGGATTGCGACCTCCGCCAGAAGCAGGTTCGAGCAATCTGCCACCTGTCATTCTTGAGGAGCTCGTTAGGGCGACGAAGAATCTGCTTTTGGTCAGCTCCCTTAACGGTCACGGACAGTTTCAGTGCGGCTAGCAAGTGGCAGCTAGTTCTTTGAAGATATGGTTGACAGCCCAACCGAAGTCTTCTTTGTAAAACTTGAATCTAGCCTTTATGCCGGACCCGATCATCCGCTCGAATCTGGGCCGTACCGTTTCTTCGTCAGGATCGATCACCCAGAAACGCTTGATTCTGGCTTGCCCGACAGAGCCCAACGCATAGAGGTACCTGAAGAACGAGTCTGTCTCAGACAGCGAATAACCTGACACCAAGACGTTCTCAGCATCTGACAATTGCCGAGCCGCATGGCGCCAGACTTTCTGTATGCTGTCATGGTACTCAGTCTTGTTCCATGTGGGGGGAACAATTGCGGGTTCGCCTTCGACTTTCTCCATGCAGTGCATCAGGTCCGACTTGTGTAATTTGGAACCGAGGCTCAGACGCATAAACTGCCCTTCTTCCAGGGAGTCAAAGCGGTATTTGCGAAAGAATGCCTTCAAATCCCACGGAACTATTGCTCGACATTTGCGGCACTGAGCCCAGTTCAAAGAACCGTGCAGCTTGATCAAGGAGGTTGTGCCAGGCTCCTTGGTTTCTGACAATCCATAGTCAGGGGGCAGACCTTCGAAATGCAGGGCGTAGTCCAATGCTAAGTCATAGTTAAACGTGATAATCGAACACCTGCCTCGTTGGCCATCATCGTTCAGCTGTTTTATCCTCAGAGCAAACGAGTGATATGACCGGTCCGGGTGTACTCTGCCATCGCGAAACTGATACATTACTGATTTTTCAAGCGTTTTGGTGATGACCCTCCTAATGGATAGCAGCAGTGTATCTATGCTAGATTCTGAGATGCCCGGCAACGTGCGGACCAGCTTTCCCATTTCAAAAGCAGCAAAGACTGATTCTATGTTATATATATCCAGTTCGGATTTTGAGTGAACCGACATCAGTCCAGAAATAGCGTCAAACACACGGTCGAAGTCCGGTTCTAGTTCATCCACGTCCTTCATCCTACGTAGTTCCTCGGCTCTGTCAAGAAAATCAGCCATGAGAGGTGCACCCGCTTCCTTTGAAGCTCCCGCCCCTAATATAAACACGAACTCACTCATCGTTCCTCTCCTAGTTTGATTCACACGGTTTCAACAGCTCAACAGTTTCTTTTACGAACTGTGCATGGATGACCTTAGCTAGCAGCAAACTAGGAGTCTTGTCTGTCTTCCCATCACAGAGCTTTTCTCCACCAATTACCCTGTGCTGGCCTACCACACCAACGATGAGTGCCTCCGGACCTTGATGTGTCTGCCCTGCGTAGAACCTTTGCCTCTGACATAAATAAGCTGGCCCACCGCTATCGCCCGAGAGGACCTCCATGTGAACCAAGAAGTATTCGTTCTGCTCCGAAGGGAGCAGAGGATAGGAAGCTATCTTGCCACTACGCAATATCGGGAAACCTGCCGGATTCGCCTCATTCGCACCTGGGTAACCAAGACACATGACCTCGTCCCCAGGGTGGATCTCAAACTTCTTGAATACATCATCGTTTGCAAGCCGGTCTGTGGACACACGACCAACATCGGCTTGGTCTGGCAAATCCACGTACATTGCAGAAATATCCACCTTGGGGTGGCGCACCCAAAGGTCTTTTCCCTCTTCACGGATCGGTATCGCAAAAGGCAGTCTCTCATATGTGCCGTCGGTCTTCTTTCTCAGGACAAGCTCTATGCTGTCCCCTGTCACATTCTCGAGCACATGAGCGGCTGTTATCAGTACGTGGCACGTGGTGCCAGCGCCCTCCCCTGAGGATCTTTCCAAGACAAAGACAGTACCCCTCAGACCTTCTGCGGCTACTTTGAACGTAGACCGCATCAAAGCTGTACTTAGGTCGTATGACACCTCTGTTCTGGCACACCCGGCAAGGAGTAGCAGGGCAATAGCGAGAAAGCTAACTATTTCGAGGCATCTATTACCGCACATCAATCTCATTACCCACCTGTTATCACGCCCTCTCGGCCAACCTCACTGCCAGCAGGCTCACGAGCACAACCTATACTGTAGCTACGGCACACCTGCCTCATCCAGCTTGTACATCAGCAGACTTGCAATAATCAAGTAATGAATTGCGCGCTTTTGGTCTATGGTAATGTTGGCATGCGCCTTGGGATTGCGAATGCCTGTCATTGACCCTGCAAATATCTGCATATATCCCTTTTGAATGCTCTTCCCAGTATCGGTCTTAAGGTTACCAAGAGCTATTACAGGACGATTTGCTGAAAAAGCGCGGTTCATGAGGGAGGCACCGTCAAGCTCTTGCTTGGTCTTGCCTTTGACGTGTTTCTTCACGCGGTTGTTCACATCCTTCAGTGCCGATTCAACGGCATCCGCGAAATAACCACCTTCGAATCTCCCTCTTGCCACCTTTGCAATTGCAGGGTGAATGATTGACCAGAAGGAGGCAGCCTCACCTACATCCGAAAACCTGGTTAACGCGCGGAGCGCGCTATCCGCTGGGGTGATGTTTCGGACAAATTCGTCAAGTTGTGCCACCTTTGCTTCCTCATCCATGGGTTGCTCGGATAGGGTGATGACCCAGTCGTACACCAGCTGAGAACGCGTCGAGGTTATATCTTGGTTGGGATGGTGTTTGACTTCAAAGTCAAAGACGGCTTTCGCCATTCTGTTGATTTCGTTGATCGTCGTCGCGTATTTGACTCCTTCACCTAGTTTTGTAGCAACAACCTTGAAATTGACCATAAGTAAGCCCTTTCAGTTTGGAACTGCAACGCTCGTAATATCCTCCATGCCCATCACCCCTTCCTCGCCAATCTCACCGCTAAGGGGTTCACAAACCCACCAGAAATCGCATAACACACGATGATTCGCGGCGCGGCTGCAAATCGGATTGCAATATCTCCTCAACCTGCAGCCGACGGACTCACGAGGCCCTAAGATAATACATCAACCCATCCAAACAAGATTAGCGGCCCTCGATTTAAGCTGCTCTAGAATCTCCGGGTACCTCTGGTGTTCTGGTTCAGGCATCGTCTCCTTGTGTAAGGTGAGCAGAAATGTGCTCAAGTCCATTTCGCCAGTGACTATGAGCTCGGGGTCGATCTTGCATGCTTTGCAGACCGCCAGCTCAACCTCCTCATCCGTGTACTCGCTTAGATTATCCCTGCGCCAAGCGAGGAAGTACGGTTGGTATAGATAGCTGCGGAGTCGAATCTTTGGCGAGTATTTCGACACGAGGATAATGAACACATCGTGAGCCATCCACAACGAAATCAGGCCGATCAGAATAGATGCCCACAGTCTATTGAACCGGATGATGACCAGAGCTGCCCCAAGCGCGTAGAGGAAGAAAAAAAAGAGCGTAGCTACGGTACCCTTTCTTTTTAGAAGAGCATTGAGGTTCCTGAGTCTTGGATTTCTTTTTACCATCAGAATGTAGTCGATTTCCAGAAGGGGTTGACGCCACCAGTTCCTGCGCCAGAAGGCGTGGATACCAAGAAAGTTGACCACCATCAACACAAATCCAATCACAGTTAGCATCTATTCACTCCAACACCTGTTTGGACTCTGAGAGGGACCCCATGGTGTTGACTCGCGGTGTCACATACTAAGCACCGTCCGCGACGTACCCATGCAGCTGATTCGCCATCAAATGGTCTGGCTATGACAGTCCCAGCAGAGAACCT
>SOJN01000043.1 GCA_004376575.1 candidate division TA06 bacterium
TATCAGTTCAAGTGGGATGGAATGGTCTGGGCCAAGACGACTGTGGGCTCGGGCGGAGATTTTATGAATGATGTTGCCGTAGGAGATGGTAATAGCGACGGCGAAACGGAGGTATACGGGGCAAACTCTGATCGCAAGATCTATCAGTTTAAGTGGGATGGGATGAGTTGGGTGAAGACAGTAGTGGACTCCAGCAATGGAACTATGTCTGGGGTTGCAGTAGGAGATGGCAATAACGACAGCGAGATTGAAGTATATGGTTCAAACTGGAACTCCTCAATAATCTATCAGTTAAAATGGGACGGGAACAGTTGGATAAGAACAACTGTGGGCTCTGGTGGACGGTACGAAGTTGTAGTGGGAGATGGCAACGGCGACGGTGAAATGGAAGTGTATGGAGCAGATGTAATCCACGTGTATCAGTTCAAGTGGGACGGACTGAGTTGGCAGAAGACGACCGCGGGTTCTGGCAGAAGCATCATATCCGGCGTCGCTGTCGGAGATGGCAATGGGGACGGAGAGAGGGAGGTTTATGGGGCAAATGGGGACTTTGCTGTGTGGGAGTTCAAGTGGAATGGGCTGGGTTGGACTGAAACGACTGTGGGGTCTGGCGGCGACATCATGTCTAGCGTCGCAGTCGGAGACGGAAACAATGACGGCCAGATGGAAGTGTATGGCGCAAGTCGAGATCAGAATGTCTATATGTTCAAGCCCGCTCGTGCCCCTGCCATGATACTACCGGACACTACACATCACTTCGGTTGGGTTTCTCTCGGTGACTCCGTTGACTGGGAATGGCTGGTGATCAAGAATGCAGGCGTTGATACGCTATTTGTGGACAGCCTCACATCGGACACTGTAGCTTATGTAGCTACAGACCCTTCATTCCCTGATACCATACTGCCTGGGGATTCAACACTTGTGACAGTAAGGTTTAAGCCGTTAACCGCAGGACCAGTGTCCAGCACACTTTGGATTCATTCAAATGATCCGCACGAACCCGTCGCGGGGATTTCTCTGATGGGAACAGGCATTACAAACGCACCAGGGGTCGGCCATATCTGGCCGAGTGCAGGGATAGATGAGCAACCTGTCACCGCCCATATATACGGTGACAATTTTCAGTTTCCCCAGATATCATCAGTGAAATTCATAAGGTCTGGTTACCCCGACATTGATGGTGCTTCAATAAACATTGCATCACAAAAATATCTGACCTGCACCTTTGATCTGTTTGGCAGTTCAACCGGGATCTATGACCTTACTGTGACAAGCGACTCCGGTTCAGACACCCTGTCCAGATGCTTTACTGTCTATTCGGCATCCGACTCGCCCTGCGTATGGGTGAGAACCACTGTGAGCTCTGGTGTTGGCAGGATACCTGGAGTTACTGTAGGAGATGGAAACGGTGACGGTGAAATAGAGCTGTATAGTGCAAACACCAATCGTAACATCTATCAATTCAAGTGGGATGGAATAGGCTGGATCGAGACGATTGTCGGCTCTGGCGATAAACCGGTGTGGGACGTGGCGGTGGGCGATGGCAATCGTGACCGTAAGATAGAAGTGTATGGCGCGAACCTGGATACCATGATCTACCAATTCAAGTGGGATGGAACCATCTGGGCAAAGACAGTAGTCGGTTCCGGTGAATTCTTCCCTACGGGAGTTGCCCTGGGAGATGGTAATCGTGATGGTTCCATAGAGATATATACGTCAAGTGGGGAGGGCAGTATCTATCAATTCAAGTGGGATGGGATAGGTTGGATCAGGACGACTGTGGGGTCTGGCGGCTGGCATATGGGTGACGTATCGGTAGGAGACGGCGATGGGGATGGTGACGTGGAGGTCTACGGGGCAAATTGGGATCGCAACGTCTATCAGTTCAGCTGGGACGGAATGAACTGGGTAAGGGTGAGTGTCGGTTCCGGGGGAGACGACATGAGCGGAGTTGCCCTCGGAGATGGCAATAGCGACGGTGAGATAGAGGTATACGGGGCAAATCATGATGGCAACATCTATCAGTTTAAGTGGGACGGGGTGAGTTGGCAGAAGACGACTGTGGGCTCGGGCGATAGTCTTATGTTCGGAGTTGCAGTGGGAGATGGGAATGGAGATGGCGAGATGGAAGTATACGGAGCGAATTATGATAGTACCATGTACCAGTTTAAGTGGGATGGGGTAGGTTGGGTCAGGACCACTGTGGGCTCTGGCGAGCATTGGATGCGAGCAGTGGCCATTGGGGACGGCAATGACGACGGTGAAATGGAGGTCTATGGTGGGGGTTGGGACGGGGCTGTCTACGAATTTAAGCCTGCTCTCACTGGCATAGAAGAGGCCAGAACCATTTCTGGGTACTTCTCGTTTGGCCTCAAAAGCAATCCAGCGAGGAATAAAGTGATCTTTAATCTGACAGTTCCCCAGGCCGGCGAAATCACTCTCCGGATTTACGATGTTGCGGGAAGACTGATTGATACACCAATGGCGGGCAAGAAAACACCTGGCCTCTACGAAATCTCTTGCACATCAGAGATGAGCTCTGGTGTCTATTTCTACCGTCTCGAATCACCTTGGGGTAGGAAGACTGGAAAATTCGTCTTCATCCGATAATCGCCATCCCTAAGCACCGCCACGACCCTAAGCAGTACAAAGCGCACCCTACAACTCAACACACAATCAGTTCTACCACCTTCGGCCCATTGGAGCTAATAGTCAATTGTCAACATGTCGTCGCGGAGGCTATTGCCAGGTCGGTCAGAGGGATTCTATGGGGAGCGGCGTGTCTAGAGGGGTAACTTACATAACCTTCAGCCCATTAGGGACTACTGTAAATACGTGAAAATTGCCGAATAACTCACCATTTTCACCTGTCGATATGTGCTCAATTGTCAACATATCAACACAACAGTTCAACTATGTGGGTGGGCAGGTGGTTCGTTACCTCTCTGGAACGTTCTGCGTTCCCTACCTGGGAAACTTGGTGCTGGACTGGTGGCTAACCCTTGTCCAGACCCCGAATCCTTCGGGGCAGGCCCCGTGTATCTCACTTCGTGAGAAACGGGGGGCCGTAGAACGCCCCAGGCAGGCCGGACTCACACCGGCAAGAGCTAAGGAGCTTCACTCGACGCACTCAAGTTGAAAATCCTGAGAGAAATCGAAGGGCCCCGTCCCCAGGTCTTTTTCATCAAACACCACTTGTCAAACAGCATGCGCACATTCGCGCATATTCACATATGTACATATGTGAATATGTGCATAGGTGAAAGTGTGGAAATGGTGAGTTGAGTGGGGCGTTGACAGCAGGGGTGGGATGGGATAGAATCGCTTATAGGAAGTGACGAGAGTATCGTCTTTGAGGACAAAATGCGAAGCCAGTCGTAGCTACCTGAGCGTAGACTAGCGAAGCCCGGCGGAGTCAGGGAAGACATAGTCGGGTCAGAAAGTCGTAGATCCTTCGAGAATTCAGAGGGTCAAGCACCGTCCCCAGATCCTTGAGCCTGAATCTAGTGGTGCGGGGACGCGATGCGGCGATTCGAAAGTAAGAAGACTAGCTCCGAAACCAACTTGTTTTGGAAAGGAGGAGCGCCATGTGCAAACGGCTGTCGATGGCTCTGCTATCGATCTTGTTGATTGTTTCCGTCGTATGCGCGAAACAGCTGCTGCAAGATGTGATTTATGTGAAAGACGGTTCGATTATTCGCGGAACGATAATCGAGCAAATACCAAATGTCTCAGTGAAGATCCAAACCGAGGGCTGTAACGTCTTTGTCTACCGGGTGGAGGACATTGAGAAGATCACAAGGGAGCAACCACTCAAACAACATGGCATATATGAGCGGAAAAGCCCTTGGGCCGCCCTCGGATGGTCTCTGCTCGGTGGATTCTTCCTACCGATTCAAGGAGCCGGGCAGTGGTACAATGGTGAGGGGGTAAAAGGGACCGCATTCTTTGCGGTGGGTCTCGCAAGTGCAATCGCCCTCTTCAGCGGACTCGAGAGTGAAAATGAGGGTCTTGCTACTGGTGGCGCGCTTGTGTACCTTGGTTCTTATATATACAGCAGTGTTGACGCGTACAATTCAGCGTATCGAATAAACCGTGGGCACGGATACACGTTCTATCGTGGAAAGCCAGGGTTTGCCGTTACATACGACTTGATTCAGGACAGAGAGCCGCGCATAGCCCTTGAGGCTAGAGTACCGTTCTAGACACGATACGGCTCCTGGGTGCGTGTTCTTCTGGAGAGCTGAGGGTGCGGTGAGACAGAAGGACATAGTTCTCATAAGAACTCCTGATAACGTATCTTGGGTTTGCCTTGCCTATTGCTTCGCCATTTAGATAGTAGAGCAACAGCTCAGTTCTGTCAACCCACATTCACTCACCAAATTCCTAGCTCTCTACACCTGCATATGTGAACATGTGAGCACATGAACATGTGTAATGACGGTTTTCGATCTTCGATTTTCGATTTTCGTGTCTTCTGGGCTTGGGATGGGACAGAATCGGGCATGAGAAGTGAGGAGAATATCGTCTTTGGGGGAAAAGTGTCAGAAAGTCAAGTTGGAAATCCTTCGAGTATTCGGAGGGCACCGAGCACAAGCACACACCCGGCTCACATGTCAGAAGCATGGCACCTTTTTAAGTCATACCGTGTGACTAAGAGAATGAGACCTGATAGCTGAGCCCTCCTTCCAGAAACCATGAATTACACGTTTATCGTTAAAAAGTTGTCGATTTTCGTTGACAAATGACCCACCCGGCTCATAGAATCGTGCTGATAACCTAAGACCCAGGAAGGGAGGCGAAGAAGCAATGGCAGATGAAAGGAGAGAAAGGTTCTTGCAAAGGGGTTGGAAGACATGTCGTCTACTTGGCGTCGCTCTATTGGCCTTGGGCTTCATCGAGGCTGTGGCAATGTTCGTGACAATGGCTTCCTCAGGTTGGCGTCAGTGGCCACCGGCCTTGTCAGGGGTCAATCCAGTTGTCCATTTGATAATGGGCTACTTCTTCCTTTTGGGAGCCAACATCATAAAGACGCTCCTGGAGATCATCGACGAACTCAAGACTACGGTCTAAGAGGTGTAAACATGCCCATTATCGTCAATCTGGACCGGGTTCTAGTGAACAGGAAGATGCGTCTGACGGAGCTGTCAGGGATGACCGGTATCGCACTCAATAACCTCTCCATACTGAAAACAGGGAAGGCTAGGGCTGTCCGGTTTAGTACTTTGGAGGCGATCTGCAAGGCGCTCCGCTGCAAGCCAGGAGACATTTTGGACTACCAAGGGGAAGCCTTAGAAGCAAAGGACACCGTGCCGAACGATTGAGTCCCCCGTGCGCTGACAGCCGCAGTGCTCTGTTGACTTCAGGCGTACAATGGGACAGAATCATTCAAAGGAAGTAACCAGAGTATCGTCTTTGAGGGCAAAAATGTCAAAATGTCAAGCACCGTCCCCAAGGTTTTCCTTACCTGGTATACTCCGCCAGGCTTGCACTCAGCCAGACCAGACCGAGTAGCGACCTGACGACATGTGCACAATTGTCAACATGTCGTCGCACGGGTCATTAGGGAATGGGACACCGACCCTCTATGGAAGTGGTTCATGTCTGAAGGGCTGGTCTTCATGACCTTCAGCTCATTAGGGACTACTGTAAATATGTGAAAATTGCTGGATAGCTTGCGATTTTTACCTGTCGATATGTGCTCAATTGTCAACATATCGACATATTAGGCTGAGGAGGTATTGGGTTCTCGTCTTTTTCGGTTTTTCGAAAAAGTGAAAAAGAGGATTGGTGGCTAAGCTTTAGCCAGACCCCGAATCCTTCGGGGCAGGCCCCGTGTATCTCACTTCGCGAGAAACGGGGGAGCCCGTACTCACACCGGCAAAGCCCGACGCTTGTCCGTCGAAGCTAGCGAGAGCGAAGACGGGAAGTCAACCCAGACGTAGGCGGGCAAGAGTTAAGGAGCTTCTCGGCGCTCCCATGCACCGTCCCCAGGTTTTTTCTCTGGTCTACTACTCTTTCCGTCCTGCTGGTTCTGAGGATGGGAGCGAAACGT